>CADBMH010000242.1 GCA_902795705.1 uncultured Lachnospiraceae bacterium
CATTGAGAATATAATGTTCATCCGAACCTGTCGTCGGGTTTATAAGCTCACACTCAAAATCAACTACATGCTCCGCCAACAGGTGCTCCTTGTCGAGAGGCAATGTTGCTATAGCCTCATCCTTCCCGAAATAGAGAGAATTCCCGTCTTGACGATAGGTATATTGATGTGATTGTGACGTGTCTTCCTGATCATCATATCCGATTTTGGTTTTATAAACCACCAAAGCTTTCGATGAAGGTACTGCATATACATTGGTTGCGGACTCCATCACATAGCTTGTGATATGATTCATCGCATCCCTTGCTTCATTCTGTAAATCAACCTTCGCCTGGGTATTGCTCATGCTCCGCATCCCATATCCCAAAACCGCCAACAGTGCCAGAATCACGATACTGGCGATTGCGATTGTAATTATAATCTCAACCAGGGAAAAAGCTTCCTTCATTTTTTTCATAACCGACCTCCTTTATTCCATATAATGCTTGCCGGTAAGTTCCACAATATGAACCTTATATGTTGAACCGTTTGATGCCTCTGCCACAATTTCTTTCGGTACAGATGGTGTTACCGATGTCGGCTTAAAAGCACCATCCTTTTTCTGTATCGCAAAGCACAGCTCATCGCCGCTGCCCAGACCGGTTCCGTCATAGCTTACACTGACTGCATCCGGTCCCAGTTTTTTTCCTGTCCCGTCTGTTGCAGGATCATACGCTGTATCCTGATCATTATAGCTGACATAATAATTTCCGTCGTAGGAATAAAGGTGCATATAGTAAGTGCCCTCTTTTCCCATGCCGTTAGCCTTTAAGGCTGTCAGGCTGCTGTCGATACCGCTCGCCACACCCTTTGCGTCGGTCAGGCGCAAATAACCTAATCCCAGAGCGGCGAAACCTATTAAAAGTGCGACGATCGCTATCACGATGATCAATTCTACCAAACTGAATGCTTCGCGCATCTTTTTCTCCGTCATATGCAGTCCTCCTTACTCGCGTGTCCAGTTTCTAAAGGATACACAATCCTTTGGCCTGATCGGCTCCTGTTCCCTTGCACCATTATAATCATAGAACATATCCGCAAGCTCAGGGATTCCCTTCGCATAATCAAACAATTTTTTCACCATGACCGGATCATGCTCCAGATTCAAACCGCTTTCTTCGATATTTACGGTGCCGCCTGCAATGATGAGTCCCTTGAAATCTCCTTTCACATTGACGTCACCGGAAGCAATGACGATTCCGTTTTTGGTGCCGCCGTCGTTTAGGATATTGACATCACCATCAAAGGCATAAATCATACCGCCTGCCGCTGCATCCGACCACTCGGCTGTGGACGGTATCTTGGAAAAATCTACTAAATTATGCTCTACCAGACGTGTAGCATAATATTTTTCACCTGTTGCATTTGTACTGCCTAAACGCATACTAAGGACACTTTCATCCGCCGTCAGGGTTCTCTGCCGGCTGACATATTCCTGCCCCATCAGCTTTCCGTTTTTCAAAACATCAGGCTGCGGAGCACTGCCGCTAAAATAGTTTGCGGACTGTCTTTGGGAGCCTCCACCTTCCTTATAGTTATGGATAATATTACCTGCCAGGAAATACAGATTCGCGGAAAGGCGCATACCCTCCCCGTCGTCCGTAGAAATATATGCCAGTGCTCTGGAATCTAAATCGTCTGACATATCAATCGTATTTCCTTTTTTATCCTTTAATTCACCTTTATATAATGCCTTAAAATAATCACTCGCCGCTTTATCACTCTTGAATTTCAAGAAATAATATGCATACCCGCCTGATGACCTCGGGCTGACATTGATCGTCACCGGATCACTATCATCCAGATATGCTCCAAAATCTGATGCCTTCAGCTCTGCAATCTGAGCCTTGTCGGTATATTCTCCATCCTCGCCGAAAACAACTGGATTCATGCCGCCTATCATATATTCCTCCGGCACCAGATAAGCTAACTGATTGCTTCTTGCGGCTGCAGACTCACCCATCATAATATCCGAAAGCTGTAACGCACCACTCGACGGATCCGGCTTAGATACAAAGGTGCGTCCCGCTAAGAACAGTTTATCCAGCCCCTCTGCATGGATCGTCGTATGATATCCGTTGACCAGCCATGCGCTCGAATATTTTGATTTTGTTCCCGTTACTGTACCATCGTTTTCTTCGTTATAGCTATAGCCATAATATTTCCCCGATAATTTGACATTTGCATTACTGTCTTCAATCCTAAGGTCATTTTCAATGTGCGCATCTGCATTCATGGTAAAAGTCGTAGAATCGTCTATAGCCATATTTTTTGTTAAAGCAATGTTCGGAAGCCACAGCTCTGCCGGTTCTCCGGTAAGTCCGTCTATCGTTACATTTGATCCCGGCTCCATACCAAGATTTCCGCGACTGATCATTACAGCACTGTTAAAAGCTGCCACTCCATGATCTGCGATCGAAATACCTGCGGTATTGATATCTCCGTTTTCTATTTCCTGCTCTGCATCCGTTCCCTTGATGCCTGTATAAACATTTCCGGTAAAGTCAGCTCCCTTACCCTGTTTTACAGCAAGCTTATCATCACTGATCACGATATAATCTCTTGCCGCCTCTAAAATCCCTTCCCCTTCAAAATTCAGATCCGGCACCTTCAAACGAATATCTGTCGTAATGGTGGAATGATATCCGTCATGCACATAATCCACCATAACATTCTTTAAAGTCAACGAATAGAGGTCACTAACGGAATTATCAATGACAAACCTCAGCTCTCCCTCTTTGGTCGTCACAGAATCCTGAACCTCTGTTTTTGCATATTTTTTAATTGCCTGGAGACTTCCGGTAAATTCCTGCCAGTCTCCTGTTGCGCCATCCCTTCCATACTTATCCGGCTCCCACTTAAATGTACCATTCGGGAAATCATCCAATGATATATCGACACTCGGATTTATCAATCTGTTTGCCAGATACCATATATATCTTTTTGCATATTCTTTCTTTACATCTCCTCTTAGGTCCGTATATCCCTCCATGATTTCTTTATATACAACCTTGTTCGCTTCAGAGGTCTCCTCCACGAGCCCTGCACGAACCTCCTCTAAGATACTCTCTGCGTCATAAAAATTGTCTTTCGAGTTATTATCTACAAAAACTGCCGTCAGATATTGGCTCGAAGCCATAATGACGATCAATCCGATTGCTGCCAGAAAAGTAAGCCCGATAATAACAGAAACCAAAGTAGCTCCGTCTCTGTCTTTTTTCAAATTCTTTTTCAACCACTCCATAACCTACTCTCCTTTCGTCAACTCTACATGCGCACGAAGCGTACTCTCGTTAAAAGTCGTCTCCCCTAAATCATATACATCTGCAGATATCTTTGCAATTCTCCTTTGGGTTTCCGTTTTTACCAGTTCCGGGTTCACACTAACGGAAGTCAGAGTCGATTTTTGAAAATTTGAAAGATAAGAAGCCTGTAAAGCAGCGTCATGTGCTGTTATGTCAAGAGTATAGCCGGATGCCGGCTTTGGTTTTTGCACAACGAAGAAAATGTTCAGCTTTGATGCCTGTGCTGTTGTCAGCACCGTAATCGGAATATTTACATCAATTTCCTCTTCATAAGGAGCGTTTCTCAATGCTTTATAGAATACATAGATTCTCTCTAAACTGTCTCGTTCTCTTTGTACAGTTTTAATGGCAACTTCAGACTCATATGTCGTTCCGGTCGATGCAAGCGTATACCTATACTTATAATATGCTTTGATATTGATCAGAGTTTTCCCCGGAATTTCTGAAGCTTCCAGATAAAGTGTCCTCGTCACGTCATCCTTTATATCGTCAGTTGTAAGCGTCATGTCCACATCATCCGGTAAAGAATTTTCGATTTTTCCGTAAATTTCCATCACACCAACATCCGTCTGATCCGTCTCTGGAAATACAGCAGTCTCCTCAGAATATACCTGCTTGATATCAGGCACTTTATAATCATTGTAGCGGTCTGCTGTGGCTTTGTATGAATCGTAATCCACCTTGATCTTTGCCTGATATTCTTCACCATCTTCTTGAATCTCTTTTGTAAGAAGCGTCTCGCCCCCCGTACTTCCCGGAGGCGCAGTCGCTTCTACTGTCCAGTCGTTCACACCGTCAAGTGCCTCTATTTCCTCAAAGGTGCCATACTTTTGGAGTTCCTCCAAAGCGGTCTGTCCGGCAACCTCTGCCCTTTGGCTTTCCTTACCCTTTGAGGTAAAAACAGAAGCATTGGAAAAATAGGCAAGTGTCGGAATGATCAGGACTGCAAGCACGGCAATCGCAATGATCACTTCAACAAGAGAGAAAGCATCCCTCGACAAACCACAACATTTCTTTTTCATCTTCATACTCGCTCCCCCTTGTCTTTCTTACTTGCTTGTATGGAAAATATTCTTTATTCCTGTTTGTACACCGGATACATTCAGCGGTTCATAGCCCCTGCCGTTTCCACACAGGTTAAAGAAATTCACTGTCATTGTCCCGGCCAGCTTTCCCTCAGAAGATGCCAAAGCAATCTCTGACAGGCTTATTTTATCTTTATGCTCCGCAATCCAGTCCGTCATTGTGAAAAGCTGCTCCTCGGTGAAGGTATCAAGAGAAAGCTGCACCGGATTCACCAAGCCGACCATCGCATTGAAATCTACCTGCTTTGTAGGATTTTTTTCTACCTCGCTCAACTCTGCACTCCCATCAACTGCAATGGAGGAATTTCCCTCCACAGTGATAAACGGATGAGATACCTGCCCTCCGACAAATATTCTTGAAGGCGTCTGGAAAGATGCGTTCATGATATTCACCGCGGTATCCTGCTGAAACTGATACAGCTGATAAATCATATCCTCTGTCGACAGATAGCACGGAAAGCTCTGTGTAACCGTACCGATTTCTGTGTCCCATAACGGCTCCGACTCTTTCATCTCGATTACCTTCGGCTCTAAGTTCTGTAAATAACTGACCTGACTTTTATGCTTGCTGATCTCTCTGTTGACCTCTTCGGTCTTTTCCAGATTCTTCTGAAAAACCAGGAAGAAGCTAAGAGCGGCAATCAAAAGTCCTGCCAGAATGATAATCACCTTTTTCTGCATAATGCTTAATTTCATAATCTAGCTCCCTCCCATCTATTCTTCACTTTCTGCTGTTTCATCCGCTGCCGGTACCGGTGTAGGTGTAGGTGCCGGAACGAATGCCTTGTTTGATGATGTGTTGTCCCATGATGCATTAATAGAATAAGTCCATTGCGGTTTACCGCCTTCACCACTGCGCGCCACGCTCTGCACGGAAATATTGCGAAGCTTTAGCTTACTTCCCTTTGCCAGATCCAAAAGCTTTAAGATGTCTTCCTCTTCAATCACACTATTTGGCAGAGAACCGATCATCTGCTCGCTGGTGTTATAGCCGTTTACATGCTTGATCAGGCGGATGGCCGCAGCCACCTCGTCAAGATCGGCATCCGTCTGTACAGTAAGCGACAGACTTTCTTCCCCGGATGTCATGCCAAGGACAATGAAGCTTTTCGGCATGGCAAGCTGAAGCTGGTCGATAAATTCATGTAAATGATTATTGTGTGTATCAACTACATCACCGATTTTTCTGGCTGACTGATAAACACCTTCCTTCTCGGTCAGCTCATTGAACTCATCCTGATAATGCTGCAGACTCTGTTCCTTCTTCTTCCATTCATTATTTTCATTCTGCGCAAAGAGAAGCATGGTAATTGAAAAACCACTGAGCACCACTGCCAGTGCCAGACATACAACGAAAATCGCAGTCGGTCCGACCATGGAACCCTTCTTTGCTTCCTTCTCCGCGACCGCTTCCGACTTAAACCCTACCGGATTAAATACCGCACCGTAGCAGTTCAGATAAGTCAGGTAATCCTTATCCGGGAAAAATCCCTTCGCACGCTTGATATCCTCTAAATTATCCGGAGTGATGACCTCAATGCCAAGCTCATTGGCAAGAAGCGCCTGAAAACCACCGATATGACTGCCGGGACCGATACAAAGAATCTGGTTGATCGGCATGTCACGATATCTGGAATTATAATATTCGATTACTCGCGAAATGTTTCCTATTAATAAATCGGAGTTGTCTGTCAACGCGATACGCCTTGCAAGCTCGGCGTCATCTGCCGGATTCGGGCTGTTCAACCGCTGCAAAATCAGGTGCGAACCGGTCAGAGACTTATACGCCTCTTCATAGCTCTTTGAATTAAACTCGTCTGCCTGCACCATCAGATCCGTAAAAACAGTAACACCATACGGAATTACTCGCTGCAGGAGCATGCGCTCATTGCTCATAATACTGATGGAACTGTTGTCTTTATTTACCTGAATGGACATGGACACGCCCGACTTCACCTGACGGCGCATGATCTGGAACAAGCTGTTACCATCTGCCTCTAACGCAAAGATTCCGGCATTCATCGAATCTGCCAGAGTATAATAGCTGTCTAAGATCTCTGTCGGAATTGCATAGGCGATGACATCCTGCACCATACCGTCGCCATCTTCACCTGCGGCATGTTCCTCTCCCTGAAGCACATAAGAGAATGTATACCTCGCCGGGTCTACCGGGAACAGCTCCCGAATCTGTGCATCCGCATACTGGTCAAACTTTTTCTTATCCCCGACCGGAACAGATGTCTCTCTGCTGGCGATCTTGGATGAAACGATATCAAAAATGATATCATTCGTCTTCCAGCCCTGAGCTGACCACGCATCCGTGATCGTCTTCGCCACTGTCGGGATGTCAAGAACCATACCATCGTCCATCGTCCCTTCCGGTGTCGGAACTGTTACATAGCCAAATAATGTCGGTCGCTGCACCCCCTGCTCCATGTTCGCTATGTAGACATGCTGGGGCGTAATCCTTACGACAAGTACTTTTTTTGCCATAAAACTCCTCCATTCTATACCCTATTTTCTATATTAAAACCTGTAAAACTACCTTTATGCAGGTTTTCTTTACATTTTTAAATCTTAGCCTCAATAAATATAATATCATGCAGCACTCATAATATCCGATAATAACCATCTGCCCTCTGATTATAATACCAGATGCAGATACCAGTCATAAAAACTCTGCCCGTATAGTGCCGCGAAAAAAATCCCCGCCGAAAGATACGGCACCAGCGGAAAACGACCATTCTTCTTCGTCTTTAATATCTTACAAATTTCCACGAATACTCCTGATACACTGCCGATCACGATTGCGAAAAGTCCCGGGAAGAATCCCAGGCACAGCCCTGCAAATGCCATCAGCTCAATATCGCCAAGTCCCAAACCGTTTTTATGTCTGAGGAGGAAAAAGAGTACCGAAATAATCAGTAAAAATCCTCCGCAAAATACAAATCCTAATATATAATTCATCCAGTCTTTGTAATGCAGCACTGTCACGATCATGCCGATCAGTAACACGAAAAGCTCACCGGCAAACGGAATCTTCATCGTCCTTAAATCAATCACGCTCAATACCAAAAGATCCGAAAACAAAAGGCAGAAAAGCACGCTTTCCACTCCGAATCCCTTTGCTGCAAATGTCCATACATAGAGCACTCCGTTAAATGCCTCAATCAATGGATACTGAAACGACAGCTTCGTCCCGCAATAGCGGCATTTCCCTCTCAGAAAAAGAAAGCTGAAGAGTGGAAACAAATCATACCACTTTAACGGATGCCCGCACTCCATACAATGAGAACCCACTGTGACGATACTTTCTCCTTTGGGAATCCGGTATATGCACACATTCAGGAAGCTCCCGATAATAATGCCATAAAGGAATACAATTATGTAAAGGAAAAAGTTTTCTGCTGTCATAGCGGGTTCTCTCCTTAAATCTTTTATGCTCTTCCGCACTTTTTTCTTTTCTCTACCTCTGCCGCTTTTTCAGCAGCCTTCCATGCCAAAAGGCACAGAGGGCAGTTTCACACCTACTAAATTATAGCATCTTTTGCAAATTTTTACAACTCATTAACATCTTTTTTACATTTTTTAGATGTTTTGCACAAATTTCCCTGACTCTTTTTGTGCAAAAGTGAACTCCTAGTGGTAGACGAGCGGAAACAGAAAAAAGGCAAGAGATTTTTAATCATCATTGCTCTTGATCATATTTTCCATCCGGATATAATACTCTAAAAGCCTTAGCAGATACTCTGGCGGATGCCTCTGATCCCGCTCCCAGTCCGTGACCGTCTGGTACGGAATCTGAAAATACTCACAAAACTGTCTTCGGTTCATCCCCGTGCTTTCTCTTAGTTTTCTGATTCTGTTTGAAGTATCCATGTCTGCCTCCATTCTCTTGTGACCATCCGTCGTCTTTCTAGTTGCTTACCGCAAATGCCTTCCCGCTGCTGCTTCGTGAAAGATCCGTGTCATAGCCGGTTTCATTATATTCGCACTCCGTAGCTGTCGTTGCATTCGTTCCGGCGAAAACCATAAGCTTATGATTTGGTGTCGTTGTATCATATTTACAATATACATGGGCAGAAGTATTCGCATCTGCCTGCAGCTTAACGGAAGTACTGCCTCCCAGCGATTCTTTCATTGCAGCTTCAATCTTTTCATCATCGCTCCCCGATGCCGCACTGCCGTATCGAAATGTACCACTGCCGGAGATCTTGGTTTCAGCGACTGCCGTTTTCAATGCCGAACCAATATTATCCAGAGTAGACAGATCCTTTGATTCCTTCGACCTTCCCAGATAGGGAATGATCGATAAAGCGATAACTCCTACCAGAATCGCCATAATAGCAATCACAATAATAATCTCTACTAAAGAAAATCCGTCTGTTGTCCCTCTAAGAAAATGTCGTCTGTTTTGTTCTCTCTTCATCCTTTTCTCTCCTTTCCGTGTTTGTGTAGTGTTCTTTTTCATTGTATACTCATTAACGATTAGACTTGTCGTTATTGTTAATCAGTATAATATACTTTGCCTAAAGATACAAATAGAAATCAAATACAAATTCATTATTCCAGTAAGCATCATTTTTCGGCTTTAAAAATTCGTATCTGCATCCATGCTGCTCTGCAAATTCCGCGAAAGCCTCCTTCGAATAATAGGTCTTATCTAACCCCTTGTATTTCTCATCATAATCCTCCACAAGCGATCTGCGGTACTCTAAATGCTCCTCCCTCCTTGCTGCATCATGAATTTCCGTAATGACAACGGCCTGTTCCGCCTTCTGGTACATCTTTTCTAAAACCTTCATTCCATATGCTTCATCATAGAAGTACTGAAATACACTATCTGACAATACCAGATCGTACTTAGGCGATTCCCGGAGACGGATTGCTTCATCACAGATGATATCCGCCGTATTCAGTACCTGCTTTGCCAGCCGGACTAAGCTTTCCGAATAGTCCATCCCGCCTAAGCTCTCCATTCCGGCTAACTGATGAAATAAATACAGATTGACTCCTGAGCCACATCCGACCTCATATACACTCCGAACCGGTGTCTTCACTCCGTTCTTGATAGCTTCATTCATGTCCTTCCACTGCTGCAGCATTTCCGGATAATAGTTTTCTGATGTCTGAACATCAAAGCCGTCTGCAGCTTTCAGCTTGCAGAACATATCAAACACATCCTCTGTAGTTTCCACTGAACCCGGGCGTTTTTCCCAGACATTTTTCCAATCATTCATAATCCTGTCTCCCTCGTACAATACTTTTAGATTCATAAACTATATAGCTATAGTAAATTCGTTGACTATAAAGAAATCTTTCTTAAGACCTCCAGTAATCTCCCGTTATCCGCATGATTTCTGACCGAAAGCCTAATATACTGTCCTTCCAGCTTCGCAGACAAATCCTTGATTAAGATGTTATGTTCATTCAGCAGCGTTTCTGCCAGCTCCCTCGAATTCCCCTTCAGAAGCTCCACCATAATATAATTTGCCTGTGACGGGAACACCCGGAAAGCATCTATCTTTTTCAATTCATTGATAAAGCAGTCCCGCTCCTCACGCAGTTTCTGCAGCCCCTCACGGTACTCGCCGGAATACTTTTCTTCGATCTGAAAAAAATATTCCCCAAAGGAATTGATATTCCAGATTGAAACATCCCGCTTTAACATTTCGATATACTGCCTGTTACCGGAGGCAAGAACCCCTAAACGCATCCCCGGAACGCCGTAGGATTTTGAAATCGACTTTATAACGACGAGATCCGGATGATCATCCAACAGCTCCTGTTGCAAAAGTGTATTATCTGCTTCATCGGCAAAATCAGAAAAGGATTCATCAATGACCAAAGTAATCTTCTGTTCCTCCGCCCACCGGATCAATGTCAGCAGCCCGGATTTATTGATATAATTTCCCGTGGGATTATCCGGATTGATCAGCACAAGCCCGGAAATTTCCTTGTTTTCAAAAAATTCAATGATATCCTCTGCCGTATAGGAAAAGCCATCACGATCCGGAAAAAACGGAACAGTTTTTTCCTTCGGATAACGGTTCGGATACTCCTCAAAGGTCGGACGGATGATACCCAAACCTCCTGACATATGTTCCAAAAGAGCCTTAATTAACTCTGCTGCCCCATTCCCGACGACAATATTTTCAGAACGGACACCAAACATCTTTCCTGCCAGCATGGAATTGACCGCCATCCCGGACGGATACTGCATCGTCAGCTGATAAAAATTCGATTTCATCTCCTCAAGCATCTGCTTCGGCGGAAAAAAAGGATTCACTAAATAGCAGAAATCCAGCATTTTAGGATATCTCCAGTATCCACCGTAACGATTTTGAAGTAAGGTCAGTTTATTACCCGCATCTGCAAAAATAGAGGAAGCGATATTCAGATCCTGTACATCATCAATCTCATACCACCTTTCTCCCTCAAGGCGGCAGGCTTTGATCACAGGTGCATCTAACATCGTGATTACCTTAATAACCTGCTCATAATATTCATTGTTTCCCAGCGCCTTTGAATATGCCTCCAGGAAAGGAACATAATATGTCCTCGAAAAGCTTTTTGAAAATTTATAAATGTTAACCGTTTTATAATACTCGTCCTTCTTCGTATAATCCAAAAATTTTCCGGAAATGAACTGGGTGATATTATCATTTTCATCGAGGACCAGACAGGTACCGTCCATCCAGTCTTCATACTTATCAACCATGGCTACGGTATCCCTTGGATCCTGCACCAGCTTTTTAAGCACCGCATCCTCAAAGATCAGGTCGGATTCTAAAAGAATCGTGTCCTCTTCTAGCAAATAGTGCCTGGCAAGATACAGCGAATAGATATTATTTGTTTTATCATATTCGTAATTTTCCACATATACGACCGGCGTTTTTATATCTACCGTCGCAATATACTGCCGAAGACCTTCTGCCTGATATCCCACCACCAGGACAATTTTACTGAGTCCTAAATGCTCCAGCTGATTTAACACACGCTTTATTAACCTTTCCCCGTTGACCTCTACCATGCATTTGGTCTGATCCTTTGTCAGATCCTTTAACCGCTTTCCCATACCTGCCGCTAAGATAATCGCCTGCATTTTTTCTCCCTTCCCGCTTTGTGATCATGTTTTCTTCATTTTATTACATTTTGCATAAATGTACAACCACTACAGCAGAATGTCCGAAAATCGACAGTCTGCCGGGAAAAAGGAGCACAGATTCGCAGTGATATGAAAAAGGATCGGAGAAAGAAGCCTCCCTGTACGAAGATAGGAAATGGAAAACAAAAATCCCGCAATTCCCGCAAAGAAAATTGCAGAAGGCGTTTCATGCGCCACGGCAAACAGAAGAACGCTTAAACAAACAGCCTTTCGGGTTCCAAACAAGCTTTCTCCCTTTTTCAGCACATAGCCACGGTATATGATCTCCTCTGCAATCGGACCGGCTATGCCGAATCCGGCTATGAGAAGTGGAGAAACAGCGAAATTTTCCTCTGCTCCAAGACCATGCATCGCAATCCCCAGACAGATCCCCCAGATCACATTCCATGCATATGTCATAACAGAAACAGGCTTTCTCTCCGCATTTTCTTCCTCTCTACCATAAAACTTACTATGAAATAGATAAAAAAAACTAAGCAGCAGAGCCAGAATAATACTGCCTAAAGCACTTGCCTCTCCTGCAGAAAGTCCTGCCAGGGATAACATTTCCTGCAGCAAAAACTGAATCAGCAAAAATCCCAATACACAGAAAAAGGGCTTTCCGAACTCTAAATATTTCATGCGTCCTGTTCCGCCTTTTGCTCCGTTTTCTGCTCCTCTTCCGGCTCTGCCTCTTTTTCCGTTTCCTTTTTTGTAAGTTGCGTATGCTTCGCTATCAAAAAATCTGCTGTCCTCTCCGCACCTTCCCCGCGGTGCACCCATGTCTCTTCTCTTGCCTTATCCCTGTTTTCTCTAAAAGACGGATCCGTCAGGCAGGTATCGATAAGCTCCCCGATCTGATCAAGATTTTCTTCCGTCAGCTGCATCCCAATCTTCGGCAGAGTAGTAAAAGTCCAAAGCTCCTCCTCCAGCCAGCAGGCATCATAGGGTGCCTTATCGAATGCCGTATCCGCATAAATGACCGGCTTATCAAAAACCAGTGTGAAATCAAAAATCACGCCCGAAAAATCAGAAATCAGGATATCTGCTTTCGAAAGTGCCTCAAAATTATCATCATCCCTGTTCCATTCTACCCTCTCACTATCCGGATATTCTTTCATCAGCCCCTCGATCAATTCCTTTTCTGAGGTAAATGACTGTGGGTGAGGACGAATGATCAGATGATAATCTGTTTCTAAAAGTGCATTGATGATTCTGCCTCCATAGCGGGAGAAGATAGCGCTCGCCCCCCATGACGGTGCTAAAAGCACCGTTTTTTCATGCTCTGATACAGGATGCAGCTCTGCCTGCTTTTTTAATTCATCCATATGTGGCTGACCGATTAGCACCAGTTCCTTCTGCGGAAGCTTTCTAAGCCTCTCTATCTCCCGCACCTGATTGATCTGGTATTCGCCGGTCAGTAAGATTGCATCATAGTAGTCTACCCCGAACATACGGTATATGACAACGCTGTCATTGATCGCATGAGGAATATGTACATAATAGCGGACATCTTTCGAACGCTTCCACTGGTACACCTCAAGCCCCGGGGTAGAGGAAAGCAAAATATCAGCCTTCAGCATATTCAGCCTTGCAAATGCTTTATTCCCTTCTCCGATAAATTCACAGGTAACATATTCGTAGTCTTCCTGTAATGCAGGATCATCCGGAGATGCCGTCATATAAGTTATAGGCTGCTTTCTTTTTTCAAATACATCGCAGACCGGCTTGAACAGATTCCAGTCCCTTTTGCTGTCCGTAAAAATCACAAAGGGCAGTCTGCTGTCATCCGCCTTCGCCTGCCTCCCGCCACTCAGATAAAAGCGCAGCTTGACAAACAGACCACGTACGGCAAACACTGCCGCACTGATCACGCCGATCAAAATCGTAAAAAGCATGCTCCCCGTACCGGGATCAATATAAAATCGCATAAGCTCCTCCTTATCTATGGTGAAACGGCATCTACTGCAATCCGCTTCCAGTTCTTCAGGTCATATACATCTCCGGGCTTTACGGAAAACCAGTCAGCCGGGAGTAAGGTTTTTCCGTTATTTTCGTTAATATCCCAGTAATCTGACGCACTGACTTGCTGTTCCACTGCTTTTACCTTATTATCAATGATATTTCCTGTAAACGGATTAACCGGAGATGGAATCAAATCTTTAAAAGCAAGCGTCGGTGTGTCGGCATTTGTCATAAATGCCTCATCTATCTGAAACTCCTTACTGCCAAAATCCTTCACCATAAGTACCGGATTAAATCTGGCTACATTGATCTGATCTACCGGATCCTCACTTGGCAGTCGTTCCTTCGCAGGATTTAATATCTGGGTATTTGCGCCATGATCAGCCACAATAATAATCTTTGTATTATCATAAACATCATTTTTCCGCATAAAATCGAACCAGTCCGCAAGTTTCAAAAGACTTGCCATATTTACATGATAGTGTGCCATATCATACTTATCTGTAAGGATGAGTTTTTTGTTCCCCGATAAAGCTTTTCTTTCACAATCTTCCGTCTCAAAAGGAGTATTATCAACAGTTTTTGAAGGTGTATATTCCGGTTCCTGTAATAATGTCGGTTCATGTGTAGTATCATTTGACATCATCAGGAATGTATTCAATTTATCTGATGTAATTTGTGTCATGGAAGATAGCTTCGAAAGTACAGCATATGGCTCTAAGAAATCGGTATTAATTCCCTTTCCCTTTAAACTATTTTCTTTTATCTGAATACCCATTTCCTCATCTGCCCTATTATATTTTCCCTCATCATAAAGACAAAGCTGCATAAACTGAGGAGCCATGCGGAACAAGCTAAAACAGAAAATATTACGCTTTTGTAAACGATTATTATCATAATAGACATTTGTATTAAATGCTCCCAATGTAATATATTTGTTGATATCCGGATAGTCATCATAGATTGTCAGGTCAGGAATCCATTGAAATCCGGCATAGCTTGGATCGCAGACTGTCACCTCATAATCATTTTCATCAAAAAGCACAGGCATCACCTTTAACGCTTCATTTTGCTTCTCCTTTTGAGAAATATCAGAGCGAGCATTTAAATTTTTCGGTGTATACTCATAGCCACCATATAGTGCCGGTGAACCGGTCAGAGTAGATGTGCCATAGGATATCGTATTCGGATACCAGGTAAATCCTGCAAACTTTTTTTGCAGTTCGGGTTTTTCCTTCATAACATACGGGATAAATCCTCCAACTGCACGATCCATCATAAGCACAATGACATTTTTCCCGGTTTGACTCAGGTTGAAATGAATATTATTTTCCTTTTCAAGCTTATAATCACCTGGCATCCATACCGATACATCCTTTTGTATTTTTATAATATTAAACAAGGACATACCTGCCAGGACAAATGCAGCACATCCTGTAATAAAACGGATAAAGGACGGCTTTTTTCTGTAAATAATATAGGCAGTCACCCATATGACCAGTAAAATCCCCAGATTTCTTAAAATCGTATACCGATTAATTCCGGGAAGAACATTATACACCAGCAAAGAGGAGAGATTCCCGTAATCTGTCCCAAAAAACATATAATCAACAAGCGCCATACAGGAAAAAAGCCAGATAGTTCCTTCAAACCACTTTTTCCCTCTGTCCTCGGCAATCCGGTAAAATATCCCAAACCAGATCACGAAGGTTCCGACAGCATATAGCACTGCATAAAGTATAATCCATAGCGGCGAACGAAGCTCCGTGATCGACATAAACTCAGCCGGCGAGGAGCGAACCACAGAAGAAGGGATATAAAGTCCGCTGAGAACTGCCAATAAAATCGTATTATACAAAAATAAAGGTTTATCGGGAATTTCAAACACTTTTCCCTGCGGTTTCTCCTTTTCCGAAGACTGTTGAAGTTTTTTCTTTTTCTTCTCCCTTTCCCTTACCTTATATAACAGATTTTTGAACAAAGAAAATATATTATTTAATGTCCAATAAAATACCAGCCCGCTTGGAGACGAATACAAAAAAATCAAAAAAATAACTGCCATACCATAGGTCTGAATTTTATTTTTTAGCGGAAAGCCTTTCATATATATTGCTACCGACAAAAAATTTATGAATGTCATCAAAATAGGAAGCAGATTCACCTTATGACCTGCAAGCAGAAGCATCTGATCCGGTTTAGCCAAATCATGGATAAACAAAAATCCGGCAAAATTTAATAAATGCAAATTCGAGAGAAAATGATATGCCGCAATGAAAAATGGTATCTCTAATAATAACGAAAGGGAACCTTTTAAGGCATCCGTCTGCTTATAACCATTCTGTCGGTAATAGGTCTGCAGCATCATAAATCTTTCATCACCGTGAAAGGTCTTTTTAATATGATCCGTCCAACCTTTTAATTTTGCCTCCTTTTCGCGTTCCTCCCCCTGAATCAGATCTGCCCGGCGATATAGAGGCAATACTAAAAAATTCATGACCAAACTTAAAAATACGATTGATGAACCAGCATCATCCGATATATGATAAACAACAGTAAAAATAAATTCAAACAGTAATTCGATTGGAGCAATCAAAAGACCATATAAAACATCTAAAACCACCATGTAAAATCCACCCTTTCCAAATATAGCCTCATTGCTCATTTCAACATTTTAGATTCTCACAAACCGACTGTCAACCATGAATACTATCTTATTTATGGCGATACTACATTCTCCGCAATCTTTTTCCAGTTTTTCGAATCATAAACATCACCGGGCGTAAAAGAATACCAATCGCACGGAAGAAGAGTTTTTCTATTATTTACTTCAAGCATCCAAAGAGAAGAGTGACTAATATGTTGTTCTCCTTCCTTAGCTTTATTATCTACAGCATTTCCGGTAAATGGATTGATCGGAGAGGAAATCAAATCCTTGAAAGCAAGTGTCGGGGTGTCTGCATTTGTCATGAACTGCTCATCCACTTGAAACTCTTTACTGCCAAAATCCTTTACCATGAAGATGGGATTGAATCTTGCCGCTCCAATGTCATCGTCAACCCCTCTCTTTATCTTATATAATGCTTTAACATCATATCCATGATCGGAAACAATAATAATCCTTGTGTTGTCATAGACATCATTTTCCCGCATATAATCAAACCAATCTGCAAGCTTCAAAAGACTTGCCATATTGGCATGATAAGAAATCATATCGTGTTCATCTGTGAGAAAAATCTGTTCCCCGTCCAGAGATTCCCTCTTCGCATTCGGTGCTTCCAAAGCCGTATTGTCAATCTGTTCCGCAGGCTCATACTCTGGTTCCTTTAAAAGCACCGGTTCATGTGTTGTATCATTCGACATCATCAAAAAGGTGTTTGTTTCATCAGATGTAATCTGCGTTAACCCAGGTAGCTTTGACAAAACAACATATGGTTTCAAAAAACTGTCAGCCAGCCCTTCTGCTTTCGTATTGCTACTCACAGTCTGCATGGCTTTGCCTGCATCCACATTATGATACTTACCCCTGTCGTAGAAATAGGATTGCATAAACTGCGGAACTATCCGAAATATGCTAAAACAGAAAAAATTTCTTTTCTGCAAAGATGCAGCATCATAAAAGCCATCAATTGAAATATTACCCATCGTAATATATGTTTTAATATCTGGATACTCATCATAAATACTGAGATCCGGAATCCACTGGAAGTTCGCATAGGTCGGATCACAGACGGTCACTTCATAGTTGTTCTTATCAAAAAGCACCGGCATAAGCTTTAATGCCTCATTTTGCTTATCCTTCTGATAAAGCTCCGACCGTGTGTTTATGTTTTCCGGCGTATATTCATATCCTCCGTATAATGCCGGAGAGCCGATCAAGGTATTCTGCCCGTAGGAAATTGTATTTGGATACCAGGTAAAGCCCGCAAATTTTTCCTGTAGCTCCGGTTTTTCCTTCATAATATAGGAAACCAATTCTCCGATCCCCCGGTCTAACATCAGGACGACTACATTTTTCCCTGTCTTACTGAGCTGAAAATGAATATCTTCCTCCTTTTCCAGTCCGGCACTGTTTTTTTTCAACTGTGCTGCATCCTTTTGAATCCCTACAATATGAAATACAGACATCAAAGTCAGAACGAGGATAGCGCAGCCCGCGAGAAAACGGACAGCAGACGGTCTTTTCCGGTAAAGAAGATATGCCACGAGACACACAGCAAGCAGGACTCCTAAGTTTCTGAATATCATGCTCCGGCTGATTTTTGGAGCAACGTTATACACCAGCAGATTGGAAAGAAATCCATAATTTGTCCCGAAAAACATGTGGTTGACTACTGCCGCGCAGGATACCAGCCAGACGATTCCCTCGAACCATTTCTTCCCCCTGTCACCGGCAAGCCGGTAAAAAACACCAAGCCAGATCACAAATGTTCCGACCGCATAGAGTACCGCATAAAATATCATCCAGACCGGCGAGCGAAGCTCCTTGACTGACATAAATTCTGCCACAGATGACGAAATCACGGTCGAAGGGATCAAAAGCCCGCTAAGTACCGCCAGTAAAAGTGTACAGTAGAAAAACAAAGCGACATCTGGTTTCTTGGTGACTTTTTCCTTCTTCTGTTTTTTTCGAATCCTCTTTTCTGCAGACTGCCCGGGCTCCTCTTTTGCCTTTTCTTTTGCCAGTTCCTTTTCCCTTGCTTTATATAAGGCATTTTTAGACAGGGAAAACAGATTATTTAATGTCCAGTAGAACACCAGTCCGCTTGGAGACGAATACAAGAGGACCAAAAAAATAAGCGCCATGCCATAGGTCTGGACTTTATCCTTTCCCGGAAAGCCTTCCATATAGATGGTTGCTGACAAAAGATTGATCAGTGTCATCACGATAGGAAACAGATTCAGGTCATGCCCTGCGATCGGAAGCAGGTGATCCGGTTTGCCTAAATCTTCAAAAACCCAGAGCTTCACCTGCTTCAGTAGCTGAAGATTAGAAAGGAAATGATACGCTGCGATAAAAAAAGGAATTTCCAACAAAAGAGAAAAGGAGCCCCTAAGGGAATCTGTCGGTTTATGACCATTCTGACGGTAATAGGTCTGCAGCATCATATATTTTTCATCACCGTGAAAGGTCTTTTTAATATGCTCTGTCCATTTTTTCAGGTTCGATTCCTTTTCCCGCTGCTTCGCCTGTATGAGATCAGCACGGCGATACAATGGCAGGGCTAAGAAATTCACAGCCAGACTTAAGAATACAATCGGCGGTCCGGGATGCCCGATGATCTTAAATGCCGCCGAATAAAAGAATTCAAAAAGCAGCTCCAGCGGAGCGATAAAAAGACCATATAAAATATTCAAAACAATCATGTCCGATCCACCCTTTCCTAAAAACCCACTGTGCTGAATAAAATTACAAAGTAATTTCATTTTATCATGTCGCCTGGCGGCTCCATGCGGCACTCGCAAAATGACAATTCAAACAAGTTTGATTGTCATTTTGCTCATTTTATCACATCCTTCCTGTTCTCACAAGTCAGCTTTTCAGCTAATTTTAATTCCACTTTTTATTAAGTTACTATTCACACATCACTAAAAGAGTCTTATTGCAAGTAAACTTACATAAGACTCTTTTAACTATCTTTTGGGTGTGAATGGTAACGATTTATTGTTTTCATCCTAAAAAATGATTGCACAAATGCTTTCCCTGTGCTATAATGATGCAAAGCATAAGATGTTTCGAATTTATTATAATAATTATGTAAATCTATTCTAAGTTAATCAAGTGTATCTGAAATTTCAAATGCTTTTATATCCAAACAACAGTCAATATAACAGCAGGAAATTTCGGATGCGACATTATCATGAAAGATGCTTGTGATTTGATGGTCTTGCCATGGTTCTATCGATTTTTCCTGTACTAAGAGGAGGGATCGGATGGAACAGGAACACAAGCAGGAAAGTCGGGAAAAGAACGAACAGAAACAGCAGCACGAAACCAGGGAGAAAAGCAGACAGGAACGCAGCCGGAAGGATAAAAACGAAGACCTTTACAACCAATATCATCCGCCATTCCGCGAAGCCATGATACAGATCTTTGAACATGATACCTGTAAATATACATACAAAAAGGAATATCCTATTAATTCCCTGTCAAACAAATTTGACCTTATGATCATCAAA
>CADBMH010000243.1 GCA_902795705.1 uncultured Lachnospiraceae bacterium
ATCGCCCATCCCCGGCTTTACCGCAAGGACATATCCCCCTTTATTCTGTGCCTGATAGGATCTCTCCGTAGAAGCAACGGTCTTTGACCTTGTCTCCCAGTCATAGGTATCCTCCAGTGCCTTTACATTCACGCCCTTTCTCGTGAAAAGCGGCTCATACTCCCGGAGAAGATCTCTAAGCGCCGTATTTCTCTGTAAAAGAAGACTGCTGTCATTCTCATTCTTATGAAGAAGTGTATCGAGCTCTTCATATTTATTAAAAAGCTCTTCAAAACGATCCACATAATACTTTCTGAAACGAACCTTCCAATAGTTCGAAATGCCAAGCGTTTTGTGTAATGTGGTCTGCGCTGCATTGATACCTCTGCCGATATAACCCTCTGATATATCATAGGTTTCAAACTCTCCGCTGTCGACCATATCCCTATTTGTTACATCCTGTGCAAATTTCCCCAGTTTTTTCAACTCGGCATCGTCATCCCATACCCACTGCGCCTGTACATAATTCTTCAGATTGTACTTGATGACATCATTATTTCTGGCAGTCGCCGTATCTTCCTTTTTCACTCCGGCAGGCGTATTGGAGGACATCAAAATCCTGTAATTAAGCCTGTTTTCACTGCTCATCAGGGTATTCATGATAAAGCTTTCGACATCTTCTTTGGTCGGTGTCTCGTCTCCGGTAACTCTCTTTACAAGACAAATCAAATCATCCGTATAATACAGATCTGAAAAATCTTTATATTTATTCCCCTCGTTTCTCCGCTCCTGATAACCATAGCCTGTATTTTTCTCCCAGGTAGACGGATAGGTATTTAACAAATCATCCGTTGTGATATCAAGATTGTAGAGCTCGTAAAAGTCCTGTCTTCCCTTTTTATCAGATGTATTCCCCGCAGTAGAGCAGTCAAAGAGCTTGTTAGTAAGAGTTTTATCACCATCTTCCGTGATATCTCCATACCTCCAGATATTATAATTATCATTAACAGACCATTTTCCAAATATTTCTTTTAATTTTGTAAGGATTCTGTTATTGATAAAGCTATCGGCACTTACCAGACCATCATAGCTCGTATCAGTAAACCGGAAATCTGCCATGCTGGATAAGTTTACCGTAAATTTGTACTTTCCTACATAGGTTCCCTCATTTACTCCTCCTTTGAAATCTTCAACAGGCATATAATAATTTACATATTCACTATTACCGAACTTCCATAATTCATCAGCAGCACATTTTGTCATACCTGATATGGAAGACAAGTTCTTTGCATACCCGTATCCGCCTCCCTCATATTTTGCCAGAACAGGATTCCAATATAAATTACCGTCTAATTTATAGTCTCCTTTTCCCTCGCCCAGATAATAAATATATCCACCAGTGATTCCATCACCTTTTTCCAATTCTTCCTTATATACTGCAGCCCATGCATCTGTGTTGTTCTTTATTGCCGATGTAATGCTACTTCCATCATCAAACTGACTGGGAGCAGAATTGATTCTTGAAAAAAGCTCTGCTGCATTTATTTTACCCTCATCAAATTTATTACGATCCGACTCCGATATCTTAGATTTCTCCACAGATACTGTTTTCGTCTCAGATACCTTTCTTACCTGTTCCATAAATGTAGCAGTAAGATATCCCATATCAAACGGCAGCCCCGCATTTGTATCACTGCCTACATAATAAGTCATCTCCTGCATTGCCTTTTCCGGAACAACTTCAACAACAACAAAGGGATTTTTCTCCGTACCCTTTGCTCCTTCTGTACCCGGTATCTCTATCGTTTCATCATTGCCGTCTTCATCCTTTATCGTTGCTTTCCACGAAGTGTAGTTAGCTTCCGGATCGGTGCCTCTGCCGTTTCCACCCTGATTGCTGACGACGATATTCGCCGAAGACTCTCCGGCTTCCCCACGGAACGCAACAGAAAGCGACTTCGCAGATGATTCATCTACATACGGGTTCGGACTTTTCGCTTCGTTTTTATTCAGCGCGCCAAAAATCGCTAAGTGCGGACCGGCTAAAAAGCCCACCGTGAACACCACAACCAGCGCCAAAGCTATGGCAGACCTGATTATCGTTTTCTTTTTCCCTTTTTTCTTCATCATAATCTACTCCTTTCTATCTACTCGTCCTCAAGTAAATGGTCTTCTTGCAATCATAGGTTGCCTTTTCGTTTTTCAT
>CADBMH010000244.1 GCA_902795705.1 uncultured Lachnospiraceae bacterium
ATAACCATCTGCATATTTTAATGTATCACTTAAGGTGTTTCCTTTAATTACTGTTACATATGCTTGTACTTCTCCGTCAGGGTAAATCTTAGTTCCTTTCATTGTGTCGTTTGGGTTTTCACACATTAATTGTCTTATTTGATATTTTTTATAATTTTTCCATAAGTGGAATAATGTATTGCTATCTTCATATTCAATCTGATAGCGGTTAATTCCGTATTCAAAAAGATCTAATAAATATTCAATTAGTTCATCATTTATTTTCACGTTCCTAATATAAATAGTGTTTTCAACTTGCTCATAGAACTTTTCCCTTAGCATATAAGTTAAAGCGTGATTAAATTGCTCATCTTTATAATGACTGATATTTTGGGAAACATATTCTTTCAGAGAGGATAAATCTTTTCTTTCATTAGAAACTATTAAAGCTTTTGTAATTAAGTATTCATATTCTCTTACTATAGGTAACATATCTGAAAGATAATCTAGGAACTCTTCTTGTTTTTCGTCGGAAGACGGTAAGTTTGTTTCTCCAATCTTTTTTAGAAATCTATAATAAGATTTATTTTTCTCGCTACTGATGGAGGATTGCATAAATCTAGTTAAATCAGGAGCGAAATCATTATTTAAATAATCAACATGTTTAGGATAATCAGATACTCCAATATATTTTTTGAAGTTTTCATAATCTTGTTTTAAATAACTTCTGTTATTGAAATTCTCATTTTCTATATAAGAAAGTATTTCTTTCTTACTTAAATCATCAAGGTGAATGGAGACTCCATATTTTTCTAAACCTAATGATTTGAAATCATCTTTTACCATAGAAGAAATAAGATGTTTTTCTGCCACAAAGTTTTTAGATAAGCTTCCAAGTGCTAAAGCAATCTGAACACTTCTCTTATAGTCATTGCCAATGAAATCGAGAACTGTAACGAATTGTTTTCCTTCGGCTTTTCTTAAACCACGTCCTAATTGTTGAATGAATATTGTTTGGGATTCAGTTGGTCTTAAGAAAAGAACCATATTAACACCTGGGATATCAACACCCTCATTAAGGATGTCTACTGTGAAGAGTATCTCTAAATCAGTATTATCATCTTGTAAATCTTCATATGCACGTACACGTTCGCCTGTACTATTCTTTCCTGATAAGAATTGAGTGTGGTAGTACGTTTCCATTGCCTGCTTCATTCTTATTGCGTGAGAAAGATCACGACAGAAGGCTAGTGCTTTTAGCTTTTGGCCAGGAGTCCTATATTTTTCAATCATTTGGCTAATAAAATCAACGTGCTGTTCATCAGAATACATTTCTACAAACACGTGTTTTTTGGATTCGTTTATAGAATATTCAACAAGTTCATCTCTAACTCCATAATAGCGGAATGGAACTACAAGGTTATTGATAATCGCTTCACGTAAACGTAATTCAAATGGAACGTTGTAATCAAATAATTCAAAAACATCGGATCCATCCATTCTTTCAGGTGTAGCAGTAATTCCTAGTAAAAACTGTGGTTCAAAGTAATCTATGATTCTTTTGTATGTTGAAGCAGTTGCGTGGTGACATTCATCGACGATGATATAATCCCATTCGTGCTTGTCAAATAATTCTAAAGAGTTGACCATCGTGATATTTGTAGAGAATACAAAGTCTGCATCTAATGCTTTAAACTCTCCGTTAAATAATCCATATGATTTATCACTACCAAATACATTTTGGAAAGACTCATAAGCTTTTGCTAAAATAGATCCTTCTTGTGCTATGTACAATAATCTTCGAGGATTAAAATTTAATGCATCAAAAGCAGCTAAATAAGTTTTGCCACTTCCTGCACTAGCTACAACAAGTGCACGATGAGCCCCAGTAACACGAATACGATTTAATTCTTTTAACGCTCTTCGCTGCATATAATTTGGCTTGTATTCTGAGTTGGCAATTGAATAATCCATATCCCAGCGTTCGATAGAATAATATAGCCTTGTTCTATAATCTTTAATTAAATCTAAATTAAGCAAGTTTGTGTTTTTCCATAAATTATCAAATTCGCTTTTTACTTCATCATAAAACTCTATACTATCTGTGTTTGAAACTAAGACGTCCCATTCTACATTTTTTAATAATGCATAGATGGTTATATTGGATGAACCAATAAGAACTTCACTATGATCTGAATAATTAAATAAATATCCTTTTGTGTGGAAACCGACTTCATTACCAAAATTATCATAGAAGCAATGGTTGTCTAAATGACATTCAAATTGATCAGGGAATCTAGACATTAAATCATGAAAATAATATAGAGATTCTATATCAGTAAAGTTTTGATATGTAGATGTTATGATTTTTCCTTTTACACCACGTGAAAGTGCAGCTTCAATATTTGGTATTAATAATTTTAAGCCTGGCTTTTTGATAAAACTAACTGAAAAATGAAAAGAAGTACATGTATCGATACTGTATTTCAATTTATCTAAAAATGTTGTTTCGGTACTATTGGTATAAAATTCTGTATGTAACATAATCTACTATCAGCTTATCATAAATTGAGAACTATAAAAAATATAATATATAATCCTTAGTGTCAAATTTAACGGGGAATAACCCCAAATAAGTATATGAAGTAGTACTAGAGATAGTGCTACTTTTTAGAATATAAAT
>CADBMH010000245.1 GCA_902795705.1 uncultured Lachnospiraceae bacterium
ATGAGAGACGGCTTCCGGGCAATCCGGGAAATTATCATCTTGCAGAACAAATAGAGAAGGAATATAATATGAAATAGTGTGTTTATGAAAATGACAACATGGAGAAAAGAAAGAAGGAAATTTCATGAAACAAAATGTTGATATGCTGCACGGTTCTCTGGCAGATAAAATCCTTTTATATGCGCTTCCGCTCGCGGCAACGGGGATTTTAGAGCAGCTTTTTAATGCAGCTGATATCGCGGTAGTAGGAAATTTTGTGGGCAAAGAGGCAATGGCTGCAGTTGGGAGCAATACAGCGATTATTGGTCTTTTGGTCAACCTTTTTATGGGAGTTTCCTTAGGAACGAATGTAGTGATCGCACATGCAGTCGGCAGAAAGGATAAAAGTCAGATTCACCGGGCGGTACATACTTCCATTATCTTTGCACTGGTAAGTGGTGTTTGTCTTACGATGATCGGAGAAATCTTTGCGCCAATGATTTTAAAGATGACATCTGTTCCGGCAGATGTGTTTGATATGTCCGTGTTGTATCTTAGAGTTTATCTGCTGGGGATTCCGGTCATCCTGTTATATAATTTTGAATCTGCCATTTTCAGAGGGCAGGGAAATACAAGAACTCCTTTACTTGCGCTGGCAGGCTCAGGTGTGATCAATGTGCTTTTGAATCTGTTTTTTGTAGTGGTTTTAAAAAGAACGGTGGACGGAGTTGCAATGGCGACTGTTCTGTCAAACCTGTTAAGCTCTATCTTTCTCTTTTTCAGGCTGCTTCATTCGAAAGAGGATGTGCGGATACGGCTTGAGGAATTTCATTTAGATAAAGATGTACTAAAGAGAGTTTTACAGATTGGGGTGCCGTCCGGGATCCAGGGAGCAATGTTTGCAATCGCTAATATTATCATTCAGTCAGCCATCAATAGCCTTGGAGCTACCGTGATGGCAGCATCTTCGGCAGCGTTTAATCTGGAGATTTTTGCTTTTTATGTCATGAATTCCTTTGGACAGACCTGTACGACCTTTACCGGACAAAATTACGGCGCGGGAAATCTGCCAAGATGCCGGAAAACATTTTTCCGATGCCTGCTTTTGGGAGTTTTATTTACGGCGATAGCAGTTGCGGTCATTTTAGGATTTGGCCATCAGCTTTTGGCAATTTTTAATAAAAATGAAAAAGTAGTCGAGGTGGGATACGTCAGACTGCTCTATATATTCTTTGCATATATTTTCAGTATACAGTATGAGATCGGTTCGGGATATTTAAGGGGGTTTGGTATTTCTTTCCTTCCGGCATTGATATCCCTGGTTTCTGTCTGCGGTGTCAGGATTTTTTGGATCATGACAATTTTTTCGAAGTATCCGACCTTTACGACAATTATGATCGTATATCCGGTTAGTTTAGGCCTAAGTGGCATTGCAGTGATGCTCACAATCATTTTTATGAAGCCGTCAAAGAGAATGTCAAAAAAGAATGCAGAAGGGAGTGCCGTTTCATGAACTATGAAAGATTAGAAAAAAATATTTGTGATGTAATAAAGGAGGAACAGATCAAGCTTGGATATCAGAGCGAAAAGATTTCACTCTATTATCCGCTGCAGTCTCTGAACCGGTTTTTAAAAACGGAGCTTACGATAAGTGAGATGTTATCTGCTCTCATGGATTTTAAAAAATACGTGAAGGAGAGGCTTGGAGAAATTGAGGTCAGCAATAAAAAAGACCGTTTCTGTCTGACACTGCCGCCGCAGGCAACAGATTATGTATATGAGTTCTACCATTCGAATCCGTTTTTAGAGGAATTCATTCATACGGTAGAAAAACATAACATCTCGATAGAAACGGTTCTTCAACTCTTTCATAAGTATTCAGAACATGTGCATGTAGAACAGCATCCGCAGGATGATTTTGATTATCTGGTCTATTTTGAAGACGGAAATCCGGATGACTTTCGCTACTGCCTGACGGATGAGGGGGTGCACATCATTTATCATCGTTTTACGATAGAAGATTATGAGGATATGTTCGGAGTATCATAAATGATGTTTATGGTATATACTTAAGCGAGTAGTCCCTTCCAATTTCCTATAATCTCTTCACAGGCATCTGCATCCATATTATCAACCGCCTCCTTTAGCTGTTCGAATAATGCCGCCTGATCGTCCGGATACTGATACTGATTCAGTTCCTGAACAGGTTCCTCTAAAGCATCCATATCAAGCTCGTCTAATGCAGCCGTAATCTTTTCGAAAACAGGCATAATCTGATCTACAGAAGCAGCTTCTTTTTCTGTCTCTGAATCGTCCGCATCGCTTAAGAAATACGGATCTAAGAGCTCTTTAAAACGGCGGTAGGTTGCAAGCATATCCGCAGTTTCAGCTTCGATCAGTGCGGTATCCTGATCCTTTCCGGCCTGTTCAAGCTTGGCAGCCTGTTCGGAAAGAGCAGTCGCACCAATTTGTCTGGATGCACTTTTTAAAGAATGAACTTCGATTGTATAGCGGTCATAATCCTTTTCTGCAGCAGCTTTTTCAATAATATCTGCTTTTTTGGCAGCGACTTTATGATAGTCTTTTAAAACATCTAAAACAAGGCTTTCGCTGCCGAGGTAATTCATTGCAACCTGCATATCCATACCTTCGATATTAGGAAGTGAAGAAGCAGTGCTGTCCTGAGGATTCATTTTATTAATTTCTTCTTCGCTCAGCTCTTTGATCTTGTCTGCCGGAAGCCAGAGTTTTAATGCGTTGATCAAGGTTGGCATTTCAATCGGTTTTGCGATGAAGTCATTCATACCCTCTACTAAGAAGGTTGAGCGCATTTCCTCCATAGCGTTTGCGGTAAGAGCAATGATAGGAACCGTATTATAGTCTTCGTGGAAACGGCGGATCAAATGTGTGGTTTCGATTCCGTCTAATTCCGGCATCATATGATCCATAAAAATGAGATCATAATGTTTTACTGTAATCATATCGATTGCTTCTCTTCCGCTCAGGGCAGTCTCGATCGTCATCTGCAGCGGTTTCATCAGTCCTGCGGCAACGGTTAGGTTAACCGGATTATCATCCACGATCAGGACGGAAGCATCCGGTGCAATGAAATCAAATTTGGTTTCATCCTCTTTGTTGAATTTTTTGTGGATATCTTCATGATTAAAGATTGTTCCGATGTTTAAGGAATACATCGGTTTCTTTACAATGATCAGATTCGGAATGCCGAATTCAACCGTTGTGCCAAAATCAATCATCAGTACGCCTGTAATATCAGCGTGTGCTTTGATGTAATCCTGTTCATCCGGATGGAAGTCAGGGTGGTCGATGAAAAGATAAACTTCGCTGTCTCCGTTGTCCTCCGAAATTTCATCTGTTTTTTGAATCGGTATATATTTCGCACTCAGTCTGCCAAAATCACGCTCTAAGGATTCGTGTATATTTTTATTTGATGATAATACATAGGCAAGAATCGGCTTTTCCGGTTCCACTACGACAGACGGAGATTCGTCCCATACAAGCTGAGGCAGTTCGAAGGAGAATGTGGAACCGACTCCATATTCACTTTCCACGGAAATCTTACCGTTCATCAAGGTTACTAATTGTTTTGAAATAGCAAGCCCAAGTCCCGTCCCCTCAATATTCCGGTTTCGCTTGCTGTCTAACTGTTGGAAGGAATTAAACATCTTTGCCATATCCTCTTCCTTGATACCGATGCCGGTATCCTGAATTGCTACCTTCAGTAAAATTTCGCGCTCAGAACGCTTTGTAAAGTGGAAGGAAGCAGATACCTTACCGCTTGGAGTGAATTTTACGGCATTGTTGGCGAGATTGATGATGATCTGTTTAATACGGATGCTGTCGCCCATCAGTTTTTTCGGAATATTCGGATCAAAATCCATAATGAGATCCAGATCTTTGTCTCCGATACGGGTGATAATGATATTTGCCACATCATTGATAATTGTTACCGGCTCATAATCAACCATATTGATATCCATTTTCCCGGATTCAATTTTGGAAAAGTCGAGAATATCATTGATCAGCGACAAAAGAGAGTTGCCGGAGGTCTTGATCTGGTTTATGTATTCTCTGGCATCCGGAGACAATTCCTCTCTCAGCGCCATTTCCGCCATACCGATGACTGCATTCATCGGAGTTCGGATCTCATGTGACATGTTGGCAAGAAAGTCTGATTTCATATGTGCTTCCCTGTCCAGTTCTGTATTTGCCTGCATGACATTAAAAACACTGTTTCCGATTCGTGATGCCATATCGCAGAAGGAAGAAATTAGTTTTACATAATTTTTTAATCGTTTACCGGAAAGTACCGGAATACTTTGGGAAGCTTTTTCATATTCGTCAGGATCGATTCCGATTTCTTCTGCATAGGTACGAAGCTGCTCGGATACAAGTAATTGTTCGGATACGCTTCCTCCGACAATACCGCCTGCAATTTTGTCTTCAATAAGAATAGGTGCGGCAAAATCAATAAGTCCCGAAGGGCATTTATAAAAGACGGGCTGTTTTTGCTTGAGTGCAAGCTGGAGCCCCTGTTTGTCATATTTTTCGCATTGCTTTTTTCCGAGTTCTGAATTTCGGATCAATTCCCGGTAGACAGCTTTTTCTTCTGTGGGAGTAGGGAGTACCGTGCCATCTGTATTCATAAATACAACGGTGATCCCGGTTGCCAGATAAAAGGAATCCTGTATCTGCCCAAGCTGTTCCAAGTCTTCTGTGTTAAATACATCTGAAATCTGTAAATCCTTTTCTAACATAAAAACCTCCACAATTCATATAAATAAATGACGATAATGCTTCATATAAATGAATTCTTTTTATGTGAAATTTACCTGCATTTAACATAAGGGAATCCATTTCTATTATACTATTTTATCGTACCATGAAAATTATAAAAATACAAGAAAGAATAAAAAAACGAAATTTCTAAAAAAAACACTTGCATAAGATAGTAGGAAACTTTACAATAAATATAATGTTTCTAGGAGGCGGTTTTTATGGTTAATGAAAATAAAATTAAGGTCATGACAGAAATCGCTCTGGAGGAATCCAAAAAGCATAAAGAAGAAATTGCAGAGGGCGGATATTTTAAAGGAGATTATATTTTGTCTCATGTTACTTCGATAATATGGAGTCTATCTATTGCTTATTTCTTATGTTTTGTATTGGTTCTGCTGTATCAGGCAGATAATCTGATGATAAATATCGCAAAGCTTCCATATCATATGCTTGTGATATTTCCGGTAGGTATTTACCTGGTTCTTATCATACTGGCAGGAGTGTTTACCGTGCGCTATTATTCAGCAAAGTATCAGACAAATCAAATTATCTTAGAAGAGTATAATAAAAGACTGGAAGATTTACAGAGTTTTTATAACGAGACAGGGGAGGAAAAGGAGAATGACGCAGCTACTGGTGTATAGGGAACGACTTTTGAAGTTTTACCAAAAGTATTCGGCTCTTTTGAATGCGTTTTTTCGCTTCCTTTTAGGGTTTGTTATTTTTTCTTCTATTAACCGGCTCATTGGATATCATCCGTACTTAAATCATATTTATATTGAGCTTTTGTTTGGGGTTTTTAGTATGCTTTTGCCGGCAGGTGTTATGCTTTTCATGGCACTGGCTTCCGTGATTGGACATATTTATTATGTATCGGTACTTTTGGCGGTGGTAGTCGGAATCATCTTTGCGGTTCTGTATTTTGCCTATATTAAATTTGTACCGGATCATGCTTATATTATTGTTGCATTTCCGGTTTTGTTTTCCTTTCATGTTGCATATGCATTACCGATTTATCTTGGACTTATTATGAACCCGGTTGCTTTTGTGCCGATTTTTTGCGGTGTAGGGGCTTATTATCTTCTGCAGTCTGTAGTGGCAGCAGTCAGTCAGGCGGCAGATGCAGATGTGAATTTGTATCGCGTGGTTGTTTCTGATTTCTTTAACAATACGGAAATGTATGCTGTGCTGTTTGTGTTTTTTCTCGTATTTCTGGTTGTTTATATCATGCGAAACAGAGAGTGGAATTACCCATACGAAAAAGCAATTATATCCGGTGCTGTCATTAATATTATTTTAATGCTTTCGGTAAATTTTATTTTTGATCTGCATATGGAGGTGCTCCCTATTTTTGTCGGAACACTGGCTTCTATGCTTGTGATTGAGGTTTTGCAGTTTATGAAGCTCGTGCTCAATTATGAAGGAGTGGAAAATCTACAGTTTGAAGACGATGAATATGTATACTATGTAAAAGCAGTGCCTAAGGCGGTCGTGGCTGCACCGCGCAAGAAGATCAAACGTTTTTCGGTTAGAAAGAGTGAAAAAAACGATGTAGTAAAAGTATCTGAAAAATCAGAGCATGAATAGAAAGGAGGCAGTATGGATGTAATTATAAAAGCAATAAAAGATACCTTGCTTTTTCTCTCATTACCAAAGGTGTCAATCATTGATATCTGCGAAATATGTATTCTTGCCTTTTCTTTCTATTATGTAATCATTTGGATGAAACGGACAAGAGCCTGGACATTATTAAAGGGAATGCTTGTGCTGGTATTTGTTTATTTGATGGCATATTTTTTGAATATGAGTGTCATCCTGTGGCTGTTTAATAAAACAATCGCAATCGGAATCACGGCACTTGCGATCGTATTTCAGCCGGAGCTTAGAAAAGCGCTGGAGGAATTGGGAAGAAAAAATTTTATTTCATCTATTATCCCGATTGAAGACACAAAAGGGAAGGAGCAGAGGTTTTCGGAATATTCGATCAATGAGATCGTGCGCGCCTCTGTAGAATTGGCACGGAAAAAAACAGGTGCGCTTATGGTGTTGGAAAAAGATATCAATTTAGCAGAGTTTGAGCGAACCGGTATTGGTATCGATTCAAGTATCAGCAGTCAGCTGCTGATCAATATTTTTGAACACAATACTCCTCTCCATGATGGAGCTGTCATTATACGAAATGACAGGATTGTTTCAGCTACATGTTATCTGCCTCTTTCGGATAATCTGGGACTTTCCAAGGAACTCGGAACCAGGCATCGCGCCGGCGTGGGAGTCAGTGAGGTCAGTGACAGCATGACTGTGATCGTTTCGGAAGAAACCGGGAAAATTTCTTTGGCGGTTCATGGAAAGCTGATTCGCAATGTCGATGGAGAAATACTGAAGAAACATTTGTTGGGACTACAGGATGGAGAAACAGAGACGAAAAAGAGCAGGCGGAAATTCCGGTTGAAAAAGAAAAAAGCTAAAAAAAGAAGAAAATAATAATTCGCTTACTATAGCAAGGAGAAAGAGATGGCGGAAAAGCAGGATGGAAAGAAAAAAAATATAATAGATTTTTTTCAGGGGGTCATATTTCATAATGTTGCCAGTAAATTGATCTCTGTGATTTGTGCTGTTTTTTTCTGGCTGCTCATTACCAATATTGCTGATCCGTATAAAACGAAGAGCTTTAATGTGGATGTGCAGATATTGCATGAGGAGGCAATCAGTTCCGTTCATCAGGTTTATGAGGTGATCGACGGAAAGACGGCTTCTGTCAGTGTACATGGACGAAGAAGTGTAGTGGATCGTTTAAGCAGCGACAGCATACTGGCAACGGCAGATCTTTCGGAGCTATCTTCGGTGAATGCAGTCCCGATCAAGGTAGAATTAAAAAAGCATACCTCCTCTGATGTGACACTGGATTGCAGCCAGGTGCTCAAAATATCGCTGGAGGATATGGAATCAAAGCAGATCAAGGTGACGGTCAATTGTGAGGGGTCTCCTGCTGACGGTTATTCGGTAGGAGAGTGTGTGGCAAAGCCGAATGTGATTGAGGTTAGTGGCGGGGAATCTGTCATTGACCGGATTGCTTATGTGGAAGTCAGCGTGAATGTGAACGGTGCCTCGGAAAGTTTTTCAAAATCAGCAGAACCAATCGCTTATGATCAGAAAAAACATAAGATCACTTCGGCAACATTATCTTTTAATACAAAGAAGGTCAGAACCAGAGTTCAGATTCTTCAAAAGAAGAGTGTGCCTGTTAAGATCCAGATACAGGGGAAGCCTGCAGAGGGCTATGAATTTATAGAAGTGAACAGCTCGCCGGAGACGATTGAGGTAGCAGGATTGAAGAAATATCTGGATGAGTTAGAGAATATTGTGATACCGATCAATATCAGTGGATTAAATTCAGAATCAAGTAACTTAGAACAGGATTTTGATGTAACGAAATATATAGACAGCCATTTGACTGTGCCGAATGAGGAAGACCGGAATATTTCCGTGAAGATTACGATTCAGGAGATGGAGCAGAAGACTATTTATCTTTCAGCGAACCAAATCGTTTTCAAGCATTTGAAAAAAGGATATACAGCGGAAATAAAACCGGAGCCTGAACAGATTCCGCTTGTGATCAAGAGCAGCTTAGAACTTTTAAATGGTCTCACCATTCAGTCGCTTTCCGGATATGTGGATTGTTCAGGGAGGAAAGAGGGAAGTTATCTTTTGCCTGTTTCAATTAATCTGGGGAAAGAATACTTATTAGAAAGAACAACAAAGGTTCAGGTGGTCATAAAAAAGGAGAAAAAAGAAGAAACGACAACACCGTCACCGGAGGCGGAAAATGCAGCTTCTCCGGTGGCGGATGGATAGGTGTCCTTTAAAACGGTGAGCGGATCACCGGCTGTAATTGCTTGTGCCTTAGGGCGGATTCAATGGTTTCCGGAATCAGTTCCATATGTGAGATCATTGAGTTCGTCTTTTTTTCCGGATTGTCCTGTCCGAATGGTACGAAGTAAATATTTTTAATATTCATCAGCTCTCCGAGGTTTTTAAAATTCATGCCAAGAGCATCATTTGTAGAAATCGAAATAATCAGGGGTTTTTCGTTTCGAAGATGTGCCTTTGCGGCCATGAGTACCGGTGAATCGGTAATACCATGGCTAAGCTTTGCTAAAGTATTCCCCGTACATGGCGCAATAACAAGTGCGTCTAAATATCCTTTTGGTCCAATCGGCTCTGCCTCCGGGATTGTGAAAATTCCCTGTTCTCCGGTGATATCCTGTACTTTTTTTACAAAGTCAGCGGCCTTGGTAAAACGATTATCCAAGGTGCTTGTTTTTTCTGAAAAAATAGGAATAACATGATATTTTTTATCAATAAGCCCTTCTAAAGCGGTCAGGGTTTTTTCAAAAGTACAAAAAGAACCGGTGATTGCAACCCCAATTTGAAGCTGTTGTTCTGTTTTTGTATTCATGGTGTCTGTCCTTTCTATGAAAAATTAGGAAACGAAATTATTCGTATCTATGTTGCCTGCAAATTTCCTTCAGCTTTGGTTTGACAGCTTGATATATGATATCTGCTGAGGTCTCCGGTGCAATCTTTCCGGGGAGTCCCGGATACAGGGCGGCATGGATTCCCTTTTCTGCACAATATGAAAAATCAACTCCACCGGGAGCAGAGGCGATATCAAAAATGACGACATCAGATTTCAAATGATTGATGATGTCCTTTGTTATGACTGTGGCAGGTGCAGTGTTAAAAATCATGTCATAGATATGATATTTTTCCGAATTATGCAGCTTGTAACCATAGCACTCTGCTTTTGCTTTCGCTAAGGGATTTCTTGTCTGAATGGATACCTCTGCATGTAATGCGCTTAATTTTTCTGCAAGGATCTCGCCGCATTTTCCAAAGCCGGTGATTAACACCTTGCTTCCGTGAAGGGTTTTTGAAGTTTTAAAAATTGCATGAGCGATAATGCCTTCTGCAGTAGCAATTGCATTTTTTAAGGCGATTGTTTCTGAACGCATATAATCAATATATGAAATACCGGCATCTTTGCAAAAATCTGTAAAATCTGCCGGGAGATTTCCACCTAAGATGATCATATTTTCAGATAGGATTTCTTTTATGGCAGAGGTCAGATATGGCCCGGCCGGAATAGGAAATAAAAGAAGCAGAGGAGCAGCACTTTTTTGAAATGCAGACAGCTCTTCCGGGGAGATTTCTCCTGCAACTGCGACGGAATATCCGTCATTTTCTAACCTTTCTTTAAGGTAAATCTGTCTTTTATCTCCGGCAGCAGTTTTGTCAGGCATAGATTTTCCCGCTTTCTATTCTTTTTCTTAACAATATCATATGCAGGGGGAGGAAAAGGGGAACCGAAAATTCAGTGACAGATTGACAGAATATCTGTTTTTCATTATACTAAAAAAGGTGAATATTTATTTTGTAGGAGATTAAAATTATGGTGAAGGTTGCAGTTTGTGAAGATAGTGAGATGGAAAGAGAGCTTTTGAAGCGTCTGATCAGTTCTCTTCTGGCAGACAGAGGGATTACATACCGGTTAATGACTTTTTCTGTTGGTGAGGAATTGATCGGGACATATAAGGAAAATTCCTATGACTTGATTTTTTTGGATATTCATATGGGTGAGATCGATGGTCTGGAGGTTGGCAGAAGAATCCGGGAGTTGGATCGTGAGGTGGAGATCGTATATTGTACATCCAGTAAAGAATTTGCAATTGACACCTATGAGATACATGCACTCGGATATTTTTTGAAGCCATATGAACCGGACAAGTTAGGAGCATTGATCGATTATTATATTCAAAAACATCCTAAGAACAACCGGGGCTATATTGAAGTAAAATCCAGAAGAAAATCCGTGATCATACCATACGATGAGATCATCTATGCGGAGTCTGAAAATAAAGTAGTCTATATTCATACCAAGAGTCAGGGAGATATTAAGATATATAGTAAGTTAGATGAATTAAATGAGCAGATGCGGGACAGAAGGTTTTTGCGCTGCCATCAGAGTTATCTGCTGAATATGGATTATGTATCAGGACTGATTGATTACGACTTTATCATGACGAATGATGATGTGATTCCAATCAGGAAAAGCGGGCGAAGAACATTGATGGAACAGTATGAAACTTATTATAAAGAATTATTAGGAAAGCGTGAATAGAAGCATGATTAAAAAAAGTCAATTATTGATACGGTTGGAGAAGCTATCCCGTTTTTGGGAGAAGATCAGTGTATGTTTGCTTGCTGTCATGCTTACCGGCTGTGGTGCCGGTGAGTCTGCATATCAGCAGGCGGTGAAATTAGCAGAAAACGAGGAATATGAAAAATCACTGCCTTATTTTGAAGATGCGATCAAAGAAAATGCAAAAGAACCGGAGTATTATATCAGCTACGGAATGGCGCTCAATCATGTCTGGAAATTTGAAGAGGCAGAAAAAAATTTTTCTTCTATTTTGAAATCGGATTATAAGATTTCAGAGGGAGAAAAAAAGCAGCTCTATTACGGCAGAGCGATTGCGGCACATGGGATGGGAGATTATAAGTCTGCTCTTGATTATGCGGAAAAAGCGCTAAAAATCAAAAAGCTTGAAAAACTGGATCAGAATATTCGTTATACGGAAGCGGTTTCTTTATTTCTAAACGGGCAGGCGGAAAAAGCCGAAAAAATCTGCAATAAGATCCTTTCAGAGGATAATGAGGATATAGAATCTTATCTGCTTTTGGCAGGAATCCAGAAAGCAGGGGGGAATGTGGAGGGGGCAGTTGCTACTTATGAGACAGCGCTTAGCAAGAAAAAGGAAGATTATGATATTAAGTTTGCTTTGTATGAGGCGTATGTTGCCATGGGAAAAACAGATGCCGCACAGGAATTGTTAAGTGATTTGACGAATCAGGCCGGAGACAGTGCAGATGAATTACTTGCCAAGGGCAGGGCATATTATTATCAGGGAAATTATGATATGGCATTAAAAGCACTGGCAGAGGCAACCGAAAAAGGAGAAAAAAAGGGATTATTTTATACCGGTCTGGTAAAAAAGCTGCAGGGTAATCCGGAAGAAGCAGAGAAATGCTTTTTAGATTATCTTTCCAATGAAAAGGAAGATGTTATTTCGGAAAGCTATAACCAGCTTGCAGGGATTTATATAGAGAAATCTCAATATAAGCAGGCTCAGAGCATGATAAAAAAGGGACTTGATTTAGGGGATACGGAAGCAGCGAAAAATCTTATGAGGAACCAGGTGATTCTATATGAGCTGCAGGGGGATTATGAAAATGCACAAAAGACTGCAGGGGAATATCTGCAGATTTATGCAGAGGATGTTTCCATGCAAAAGGAGTTATCATTTATACAGACCAGATTAAAAAAATGAGTTTGTAAAACAGGTTAATAAGTTTTGGGTCTCATATGGGGAAGAGGCTATGAACGAGGTCAGGAGGCGCTAAGTGAGCGACAAAATATATGAGACGGCGGAAAAAGAGGAGCGTTTGGTGCTTGTCGGTGTAGCCGTTGATGATGTGACAGAGGTGGAAAAATCGTTAGATGAATTAGAGGAACTGGGGCAGACGGCAGGGGCGGTTACTGTAGCCACTGTGATTCAAAACAGAGAAAAAATCCATCCGGGGACTTATATCGGAAAAGGGAAGATTGAGGAGGTACGAGAAATCGTACAGGAGTATCATGCGGATTGTGTAGTCTGTGATGATGAGCTGACACCGGCACAGTATCATAATCTGCAGGAGCAGCTTGAAGTGAAGGTGATTGACAGGACCGTTATGATTTTGGATATATTTGCGAAGCGGGCTTCGACGAGTGAGGGAAAGCTCCAGGTTGAGCTTGCACAGCTCAGATACCGGTCATCGCATTTGATCGGCGGAAGAAATGATCTTTCCAGACTCGGCGGCGGAATCGGGACAAGGGGACCCGGTGAACAGAAATTAGAGATGGACAGGCGGCTCATCAAGGAGCGGATTTCCTTTGTACGGGGAGAGCTTGAACGGGTACAGAAAAACCGGGAAGTGACAAGAAAAAAGAGGCAGGAGAATCCGGTTCCTGTGGTCGCGATTGTAGGTTATACAAATGCCGGAAAATCTACGCTTTTAAATCATCTGACAGGAGCGGGTGTGCTTTCAGAGGATAAGCTGTTTGCTACCCTGGATCCGACAACCAGAAGACTTGAATTAGAGGGAGGAGAGGAACTTTTATTTACGGATACGGTCGGTTTTATCAGTAAGCTTCCGCATCATCTGATCCAGGCATTCCGCAGTACCTTAGAGGAGGCAAAGTATGCAGATGTGATTCTGCATGTGGTGGATTGCTCGAATCCGGAGATGGATATGCAGATGCGGATTGTCTATGAGACACTGGAACGCTTAGAAGTTGGAAATAAGCCTGTAGTTACGGCTTTTAATAAAATCGATCAGTATGAATCGGGAGATTTGTTAAAAGATCCAAAGGCAGATAAGACGGTGCGAATCTCTGCAAAATACGGAGAGGGAATTGAAGAAATGCTTCGCATTGTCAGTGATGCGGCGAAGGGTGGTAAGGTTCTGCTTGAACGGGTGTTTTCTTATGAAGAGGGAAGCGTTGTAAATAAATTAAGAAAATATGGACAGATTGTCGAAGAGGAGTACCGTGGCGAAGGAACTTATATTAAGGCTTATGTAGACAGGGAATATTTATATATGTTTGAAGATAAGTAAGTGATTTAAAATGACTTTCCGGGTTACTTTTACATTTGTTTGTATTCAGGGGATCAATTTCCCCGGAGGTATCAGGATGAATTTGATCGTATGTGTGGATTCTCATTGGGGAATCGGAAAGAACAATGAGCTTTTGGTAAATATTCCTGCAGATAAAAGGCTTTTTCGGGAACTGACGACCGGAAAGGTGGTTTTAGGCGGCAGAAAGACGATGGAGGGACTGCCGGGCGGTACGGAATTAAAGGGACGAACCAATATTGTTTTGACGAAAAAAAAGGATTACACTTTTGGAAATGCCCGTATAGTCCATAGTATTCCGGAGGCCCTGGAGGTTTTGAAGGAGTATGCATCCGAGGATGTTTTTATTATAGGCGGGGAACAGGTATACCGGGCATTCCTGCCGTATTGTGAAAGGGCTTATGTGACGAAGGTAAATTATCTTTATGATGCGGATACATTTTTTGAAAATCTGGATGCTTCCGGGGACTGGGTGATGACACATGATTCAGAGGAGCAGACCTATTATGATCTGGAGTATTTTTTTACGATATACAAAAGATCAAGAAATATTGGAGGTATGGAATGAAGGTTTTTGTGACGGGTGTGGCGGGACAGCTTGGATTTGATGTGACGATGGAGTTGATAAAACGGGGATATGAAGCAGTTGCCAGTGATCTTTCGGCAGAATATACGGGATTTCAGGGGACGGATGCTGAAAAGGTTTCCTATGTTCCTCTTGATATTACGGACGAGGGGGCGGTGCTTTCTGTATTGAAAAAGGTACAGCCGGATGCAGTGATTCATTGTGCCGCATGGACTGCGGTGGATGCTGCCGAGGAGCCGGAAAACAGAGAGAAGGTTATGGCAGTGAATGCGAAGGGGACAGAATACATTGCAAAGGCATGTAAGGAGATTTCGGCAAAGCTGCTTTACCTTAGTACGGATTATGTGTTTGACGGAAAAGGAGAGAAGCCGTGGGAGCCGGATTGTAAGGCATATAAACCATTAAATGTATATGGTGAGTCAAAGCTTTTGGGAGAACAGGCGGTAGCAGAAAATCTGGAGGAATATTTCATTGTCCGGATTGCCTGGGTGTTTGGGAAAAACGGCTCGAATTTTATTAAGACAATGCTTTCTCTTGCGAAAAAGTATAATGAGCTTAGGGTGGTTTCCGATCAGATCGGAACACCGACCTATACTTATGATCTGGCGAGACTTTTAGTCGATATGATCCTTACGGAAAAGTACGGTTATTATCATGCGACAAATGAAGGCGGCTATATCAGCTGGGCTGATTTTGCAGAGGAGATCTTTAAACAGGCTGCAGCATTGGGCTGTGAGGAATGCGCAGAAAATTCGATGAAGGTGATTCCGGTTACGACCGCAGAGTACGGTGCTTCTAAGGCACTTCGTCCGTTTAACAGCAGATTGGAAAAGGGAAAGCTGAAAGAGCAGGGATTTGAGCCGCTGCCGGATTGGAAGGATGCCCTTAAGAGGTATCTGGAAGATATTTTATCAGAAAATCACTCATGAGTATTGTGTCTGGTTTGATATGTTGCGGGTGATTTGAAAATTATTTTGAATATACTTGATATCATAATCATTTATAAAAGGAGTATACAGGAAATGGGACAGATTAAAGTGACGAAAAATGCCGGTGGGATTGAAGGACTTTGTGTGATTGAGCCAAAGGTTTTCGGAGACAGCAGGG
>CADBMH010000246.1 GCA_902795705.1 uncultured Lachnospiraceae bacterium
AGAAGGAGAACAGCTGTTGTATTCGAAAGAATATGATGGGACAGATTTAGGCTACAGTGCGGCAGCCTATGACGGAAAGGGAACATTCTTAGCCGGTACGACAGGAGGGGTGTTAGAACTTTTTTTCTTCGACGGAAAGGAAGTAAAGGTAAAAAAGAAAATCGAGACAGAAGAGATTTCGATGACAAACTTCGTGCTGTATGATGAGGAAAAGCAGGGTTTTTTCGTAGCAGCGGCAAGCGGATTTTGCTTTGTGGATACGAAGGGAAATCTGGAAATTTTGACGAAAAATGATTTTTCTAATTCGGTGAGCCATTCTATGGTGGATTATCAGGGAAATATCTGGTTTGTTTCCACAAAACAAGGCGTATTAAAGCTCGCAAAAAGTCCTTTTACCGATGTACTTAGGCGGGCAGGCATGGTTGGAATGGCGGTCAATGCGACACTGCTTACAGACAGGTATTTGTATATCGGAACAGATGCAGGTCTTTTTGCAGTAAAGAAAGAAGATTCTTCTGCATATCATCCTGTCTGGTCAGAGAAATTTGAAAATGTCCGGGTGCGTCAGCTGATGCAGGACAGAAACGGAAATATATGGGTGAGTACCTATGGACAAGACGGTCTGGGGGTGGTTTCTCCGTCCGGTGAGGTGCGCTTTTATAATGGTGAAAATTCTAATATTTTAGGAAGCCGGTTCCGGTTCACTCTGGAATTGAAAAATGGGGATATTGTTGCTTTTTCGACAGATGGAATCAGCTTTCTTCATGATGGAGCGGTTACAAAAACAGTTGGTATGAATGAGGGACTTTCGGTACCGCAGATTCTTTCCGCAGTTGAAACGGAGGACGGAAAGCTTTTGGCAGGTTCGGACGGAGATGGAATTTATGTCATTGAGAATGGAGCTATTACAGATCATATCGATGGCAGAGCCGGCTTAAATTCCCTGATTATACTTCGTATTGTCGCCTGTGAGGACGGTTATCTTTATGTGACCAGTAATGGAATCTATTATGATGAAAAGGATGGGAAGCTTAGGAAGTTAGAAAATTTCCCGTATAGCAATAATTATGATATTTATGTCAGCTTAAACGGAGAAGCTTTTGTAAGCGGCAGTGCCGGAATCTATGTGGTTCGTCTGAAGGATATGCTTGAGGATAAAAAGTCCTATGCGTACAGACTGTTAAACCGTACATGGGGATTTGACACGACATTGACGGCAAATGCATGGAACGCAGTGGAGGAAGATGCGTTATCCTCTGTGGGGACGATCTTATATCTGTGCTGTACCGATGGAGTGAGGAGTGTAAATACAGATACCTATGACCGGTTTAATGAGAATTACAGCATTGCAGTTGATTCCTTTTTACAAAATGAAAAGACAGCCGTACCGTTAAAAAAGGGGAGCTATGAGGTTCCTGCGGGTTCCGGGGAGCTGCAGATCCGCCCGGCGATCTTAAACTATACTACTTCAAATCCACTTGTTTACGCATATGTGAGTGGGATGAAAAACAAGGGAATCAGGATCAAGCAGTCGGAGCTGTCGGAAATTTATTTATCAAAGCTTCCTTATGGGGATTATACGCTGCATGTCAAGGTGTTGAATGAAATTACGGGAAAAACCTTAAAAGAGGCTTCTTTTCAAATCCACAAGGAGGCAAAGCTTTATGAGCATGCTTATTTTAAGGGATATTTGATTTTTGTAGGAGTTATGCTTGTTGCCTTTATCGCCTGGCTTGTGGCAGAGATGAGCAACATGGCGATCATCAACAGACAGTATGATCAGATCAGGGAGGCAAAGGAGGAGGCAGAGTATGCCAATCAGGCAAAGTCCCGCTTCCTCGCCAATATGTCCCATGAAATCCGTACACCGATCAATGCAGTGCTCGGCATGGATGAGATGATCCTAAGAGAAAGTTCGGAAACAGAGATCCGTGGCTATGCAGCAGATATCTATACGGCGGGGAATACGCTTCTGTCTTTGATCAATGACATTCTGGACTCGTCTAAGATCGAATCCGGAAAGATGGAGATCGTTCCGGTAGAATATGAGCTTGCCACTTTGCTTCGTGACCTTTATAATATGATCAGGGGAAGGGCACAGGCAAAGGATCTGTTACTGGAGTTAGAGGTTGCAGAGGATCTTCCGGTGAAATTGTTCGGTGATGATGTGCGCATTCGTCAGGTCATTACAAATATCTTGACAAATGCCGTCAAATATACGCCGTCCGGTACGGTATGGTTTCGGGTGAGCGGGGAACGAGACGGAGAAGATGCGATTCTTACCTTTGAGGTGGAGGATACCGGGATCGGAATCAAGGAGGAAGACCTTCCAAAGCTTTTTGAGGAATATCAGCGGATTGAGGAGGGAAGAAACCGGAATATCGAAGGAACCGGCCTCGGAATGAATATCACGATCCAGCTTTTGCAACTGATGGGAAGTAAGATGCAGGTGGAAAGCGTCTACGGAAAAGGTTCCAAATTCTATTTTCATCTGAGACAGAAGGTAGTGGATGAGACTCCGATTGGCAATTTTAAGGAAATGCTTGCAAAGGCTGCCGATAACTACACGCATGAGGGAGGCTTTCAGGCACCGGATGCAAAGGTTCTGGTTGTGGATGACAATGCGACAAACCGTAAGGTATTTAAAAGTCTCTTAAAGATTACAAAAATTCAGGTGACAGAAGCTGGAAGCGGTAAGGAAGCATTGGAGATTGCGGAGCATGAGCAGTTTGACATGGTATTTATGGATCATATGATGCCGGATATGGATGGTGTCGAAACCATGCAACATATGAAACAGATGGAAAACTATAAAGAAACGCCGATTTATGTTCTGACTGCAAATGCAGTAACAGGCGCGAAAGAGCAGTATTTGGAAATGGGATTCGATGGTTTTCTTTCGAAACCGATTGTTTCAGAAAAGTTAGAGCAGGCAATAGAGCAGACACTTCCGGAGGAACTGCTGCAGCCGCTTTCCAAAGAGGAAGCAGAAATGCATAGTACAGAAAAAGGGACACATTTTTCTGTCGATGATTATCCGGTCATTGACGGAATGGATTGGAACTATGCTGCACTTCATCTGCCGGAAGAGGAGCTTTTAGGTTCGACGGTCAGAGATTTTCATGAGATGCTTTTTATCCAGGCAGATAAATTACAGGGTATGTATGAGGCACTTCTAAGTGACCATTCTTCGGCGAATATGGAAAGCTACCGGATTCAGGTTCATGCGATGAAGAGTGTCGCAGCCACAATCGGTATCGTACCGCTGGCGGGCATGGCAAAAATTTTAGAATATGCGGCAAGAGCCGAGGATCAGGAAATTATACTTTCCATGCATGATATTTTTCTGAAAGAGTGGAAATCGTATGATGAAAAGCTTCGTGGAATCTTTGGAATCGGCGAGGAGGAGTTGGACGACAGTGAAAAGGAAATGGCAGACCAAGAAATGCTTGCAGCTATCTTTATGATGTTAAGACCGGCATTAGATGATTTTGATCTGGATACGGCTGATGAGCTGGCAGCAAAGCTGCAGTCCTATCAATATGAAGAGGATATGAAAGGATTGATACCGAAGCTGATTGCATCGGTGAAGGATATGGATGCAGAGCAGGCAGAGGAGGTAATGCAGCAGATAGAGAGTGTTTTTGCAAAGCAGTAATTATTTGAGGGCATTCGCCGGATGCTTACTCATAACATAAAGAGAATGGAGGATTAGTATGAAAACAGTATTGGTAATTGGTAAAATGAATGAACTGATGAAGGATTTGAACAGCTTTTTAAAGAATTATTTCCGGGTACAGCTCTGTGCGGATCATACCGAAAACGCGATCGGTATGCTGAAGGTGGTGGAACCGGATATTGTCCTTGTCAGTTTGGTTGGTTTTTCGGGTGTTGACAGGTCGCTTTTTAGTACACTTACTTTAAAATATGAGGAGCTTCCTGTTTTGACGATTGGTACGGAAAAGGAGAAGGATCCGTTTTCAGAATTTTATAAGACAGAGCAATTTCATCATCTTTTAAGACCGTTAGAGAATGCTGTGGTATTAGATGCAATCTGTGAGAATCTTGGTATCAGCAGGGATGAGATTTTTGACGAGGAGCCGGAGGTCGTGGAGGAGCAGACCAAGGTGCTTGTAGTCGATGATAATGTATCGATCTTAAGGGGAATCAAGGGAATGCTTGAGGAGGATTATAAGGTCGCACTTGCAAATTCGGGCATGAAGGCAATGACTATGATCGGAAAGGAGAGGCCGGACATCATTCTTTTGGACTATGAAATGCCGGTCGTAGACGGAAAGCAGACTTTGGAAATGATTCGCGGAGATGAAGAATTGAAGGATATTCCGGTTATCTTTTTGACCGGTGTGAATGATAAGGAGCATATTCAGGCAGTGCTTGCCCTGCGTCCGGCAAGATATCTGTTAAAACCGGCGGTAAAGGAAAAAATCATAGATGCAATCGAGAAGGTACTGCATGGATAACAGAACCTCTTCAGGAAAGCGGGACGAATGGATAGACAGCAGGGAAGATGGAGATTACGATGTCAAAGAAAAGTAAAGGAATCCTACATATTATTTTTGCGGCGCTGTGCTTTGCGCTGATGAGTTTTTTTGTCCGCCTTTCGGGAGATGTGCCGACAATGCAGAAGGCATTTTTCAGAAATATTGTTGCGCTTTTTGTTGCTGTTGTTATTTTAGCCAGATCGGAAGAAAAGTTTCATATGAGAAAGGGGAGTCTGCCGTTTTTATTTGTACGATCCTTTTTCGGCTGTGCGGGACTGATCTGCAATTTTTATGCGATCGGAAAGCTTCCAAATATTGCAGATGCCAATATGCTGAATAAACTTTCGCCGTTCTTTGCGATTATTTTTTCCTGGCTGATTCTTAAGGAAAAGGCGAATGGAAAGGAATGGCTCTGTGTATGGATTGCTTTTATCGGGGCAATATTTGTGATGAAGCCGTCTTTTAATGTGTCCTTTTTGCCGGCACTGATCGGGGTATGCGGGGGACTTGGCGCAGGAATTGCCTATACCTTTGTCAGGCTTTTGGGAAACAGGGGAGAAAGAGGTCCTGTGATTGTCTGCTTTTTTTCGGCGTTTTCCACACTGGTCACACTTCCGTCGATCCTATTTTTCTACCAGCCGATGGAGGGGTGGCAGTTACTTAGCCTGGTTTTAGCGGGAATAGCAGCAATGGGGGGACAGCTTAATATTACGGCAGCATATACCTATGCTCCGGCGAAGGAGATTTCCGTTTTTGATTATTCGCAGATTTTGTTCGCGGCACTTCTTGATATTATTTTTCTGTCCGAATTTCCGGACTATTTAAGTATTATCGGGTATTTCTGCATTATCGGGGCGGCGGTTTTCCGGTGGCTGTATCATCTTAAGGCAGAGGA
>CADBMH010000247.1 GCA_902795705.1 uncultured Lachnospiraceae bacterium
GTATTATTATATCGACAAAAAGCACAGAACCAATATTAATGTCGAGGTATAAAAATGGAATTTTAGATTCTATTAAGGTAATTTAACAGATAGTGTTTTTTCTGGCTATTATTCTTACATATTTTCCTATATCCAAATTGTATTTGAGTGGTCCCATCGCATTGCGAAAATCTCATTATTGTTAATAGCTGAAATAATTGGGTCTAGGAATAGTTTGATAAATTGGATTGTATCATTGAGTGTAAGACTTGTTTCCGCTCTTTTTGTTTTGATAAATCCTGCCCATCTCCCTTTGCGATATGCATCATCTGCAAATCCCTTTTCAAATACCACTATCCTATCTAAAGATGTTTTCCGATGATTAAAAGTTTCTATTAGTGCTTGTTTTAAATCTTTACCAGAAAAATCGAAACGATTTGCCATGGTATAAATATCGTAAAAATCTTTATATCTACTATTCACAACCCCAAGAGAAACAATTGCTTCAAACTTTTCGGCAATGATTGATTCTTTCGAATAAACATTAAGAATGGGAGATTCATCATCAAGTAAAGTAGGATATTCCATTTTCTCTTTTCCTGGATAAATAATATCGTTATAACCAATGTCAATATTGATTGGTATTCTTGTACGATCTAAATATGCAACAGTAGAAATATTTACACCGTGATATTCTTTGAACTCTGTTATATCTCTAGCAGCTAAGGTGCTAATATCAAATCGTATTGCATCATCACATTCAGTGCTTAGTATTTCTGCAAATACTTTTTTCATGTGGTCTGAATCATTACTAATTCTATATCCTAACAAATCAATATCTGTAGTGGTTCTAGAATATTGTTCATTGAAAAGCCCATATAGAAGGCATCCGCCTTTTAAGATAAATTTATTTTTGTATGGTGAAATAGATAATCGATATAAAATCCTTTCCAAAACATACAAAATAAACATATCTTGGACATTTCTTTTCTCTTTATTTGCTCTGTATTTAATTTTTGCTTTTATAGATGATGCGGATTTCATATCATTACCTCTAGATATTCCCTAAGTAGTTTTGCGCAACGTAGTTTTTCTGCATATTCCATTAGTTTATTAATATCTCTATCAGAACTATTTATATAATTTCTTAAAACTTCAATTGCAGGTTCAAAACCTAGCTTATTACGATAAAAAAGTATATCGCAAACAGTTTTCTCTTTATCATATATTTTGAATTGATTATTATCGTCAACTACTGTTTCTATACCTATACTATACCTTTCATCAGTGAAAAGATAATATTTTATATCAGCCTGTTCAGATGATTTTGGAATTCTCGTTTTTCGCGGAAGCGCCACATCTATTTGTAGAGGTCTGGCTGATGATAATTCATGATATATAGCTGCACTTATAAGACAAACAACTCCTTTTGGAGCAAATGCAGAAACGGCAGAAAAAGCATTTACTTCTCCATTGTATTCAAGATTCTCAAAATAATTACGATTGATTACTTTAAGCTTACCTTCTGCTACTAGTTTATTGATTTTATATGGTGTTAGACCAAGATCATAAAGATCTTTTCTAGCAACAAACTGCATATTCATAATTTCATGCATCGATATCAACTCCTTCACCAATATTTTATTTAATGTTAGCGCTTTTGTAAATATGCAAACATTAAATAAAAGATGAGCAAAATAAAATATATGTTTATAGCAACAATTTTTTTCGATTCCCGACAATGAAGTCTAGAAATGAGAATGATTAAAAAGTGATTTAAAGAATTCCAATTCATGGATATAGCTGCGACCAAGTATTTGGTTGGGGTTTTTCTTTACACATGACACACCATATGTATGTGCCATGTGTAAAGAACTACAGTAAATAGATGATTGTTAATAGTTCTTCGTATAGCATTAACAAACTGTCTATTTACCATTACAAAACTGTTATTCGTGTAGTTAGCTTAAAAAATAGATTGGTATTATCAGTACCTAGAGTTTTGACTTTTATCTAAATATAAAAGGATTTTCAAAGCATCATAACTTACCATTCATATTCATCGAAAACATCATCATCCAAAACTTCTTTGATAAACACAGTGATTGAAGCAACGTTCCCGGTATCAATACTATCTTCTAGCCAATATCCCTGAGGTGACGTCCAATCTTCATTCCAATCATCATATGATAATTTAGAATCAATTTGTTTTGCTTTTTCAAAAGGCATTCCTATTTGAATTCCGTTGTCCAAAGCATATTCTGCATTATCTGTTACATATATTTTAAATAACTTATCGTTTGCAAAGAAGAATGAAACTCCTGAAGTTGTATTGATAACAGTCCATGGAACAGGATTTGTTAATTCATCATTTGGCCAAATCTCTTTAGAATACTCTTTGTTATCACACTTTAATAATGTCTCAATTTCCTCTACAGATAATAGCAACTTATAATCATCAAATCCAATAAATGGTTTTAAAATTTTCATTACTTTTCCCTCCTAAAATAGAAATAAGAATTCTCTTTGCCATCAGTTTTATAATCTGTTTTCTTTGCATCAATCACTTTAATCCTACCAAGTTTTTGGTTTCAAGTGTAAATGTCATAATGCCACGAGTTCTTAATTAACCTCACATATCTTTTTAATTTCTTTATAGATCCATCCTGTACATGTCTTAGCTTCTTTTTGTAAAACAGTTTTATCTTCATTTGATAACACCGATATGGATAATCAGAAATTCTTTCCTCAATCTGTAATTGATATTTTGGTCTTATAGCCATATTCTCTTCGTTTTCGTCATTAAAATTGTATTATTTTCTTTACGAAACGTTAATTTTCTTATCGTTTTGAGATTATAAATAATACTAAGCTTTAATAACTAATAATTGTACTTGAACATCATCTGCTATTTGTTTATCTTCTACAGTGATTATATTAGTAGCTCCTTGCATAGAAACCGTTCATTTAGATGGCAGTTTTTTTGTATAAATACTTTGTCAGAATAATGTGGAGGTAGAAATATGGCAAAGACAAGTTGTAAATGTGGAGTTGGGTTGTGGAATGGATATGGTCCAGGAGGGGTGAATTGGGACATTTTTCCAATGAATCAATTCAAGGAACTTGCATATGCTAATCCAACTTTATCTCTTGCTGAAGTTGACAATCTTATTTCGGAAAAATACTACGATAATGATTTTCATGATCTTTGGTTATGTAGAAGATGTAAAAGAATTCAGATTTGGAAGATGGACAATTTATATGTAGCTTATGAACCGGTTGATTTTGATGGTTTAATATCTTTAGATGAAATATTCAAAATGGAAGAGTGGATAGCGATTAACGACTATGATTTATTAGAAGACTATAATGCTATATATGTTTTGGAAAACTATCCTTTCAGACCATATCAATTCTTTTTATCTAATGATAAATCAAAGATTTATGTATATAACCGTGACCAAAAGACGATAGAGTTTGTGTACGAAGAGTATTGTAGAGAGATTGAAGAAGATATTTTTAGAGACAGAAAAGGAATATATCGCATTAAATATGAGAATCATTTATTTGTTGGGGCGTTTTATGAAGATGGAACAGAAGTTGAATATGCTTTAAGAAATGCAAAATTAAGTGGAGCAGTTTATGGATTTGTTTTAGGCGATGCACTTGGAGTTCCATATGAGTTTATGGAAAGAGATTCCTTTGAGTGTAAAGGAATGGTTGGATATGGAACACATAATCAACCTGCAGGGACCTGGTCAGATGATACATCTTTGATGTTAGCGACATGTAAATCATTAAAAGAAAATGGTTTGAAAGTAAATATTGAAGATATGAAAAATAAATTCAAGCGTTGGTTGAATGATGGTGATTTTACAGCTAATGGTACTGTATTTGATGTTGGTCATACTACACTGAAAGCATTGACTACGGGAGTGGCTCGTTCTGGAGAATCTAGTAATGGAAATGGTTCTCTAATGCGTATACTTCCTTTAGCATTTGTTGATTGTACGGATGATGAGATTCGTGCGGTAAGTGGTATAACTCATAATCATTGGATTGCAAAAGAAGCTTGCGTTATTTATGTGAATTTAATTAAAAAATATATCAATCAAGATTGGAGCACTATCTACACTAAATCTCTAAGCCAATGTATTAGGGAACTTCCAAAACTTGATCCTCCTTTTGATAGATTATACAAATTGGAACAGCTAAGTAGAAAAGACATTAAGTCTTCTGGGTATGTTGTTGATACATTAGAGGCTGCTCTTTGGTGTATTTTGCA
>CADBMH010000248.1 GCA_902795705.1 uncultured Lachnospiraceae bacterium
CACCTATATGCGATTCATTTCCCGCATCTTCAAAATCATTTTTATCTTCTGTAATAGTCCTATTCTTTATGTCCTTAATTCTCCCACTGAATAAACGTCTTGAAATTTTAGATTCCTGAATATCGTGCATTGTTGATACATATAAGTATTCTCCATCAGAATCAAGTTTAATTCCAATCAATATATTATCAGAATATTTTTTAATCATTTCTATGCTAATATCTTTTTCATTAGGATTTACACCTATATAATCCGGTTCACTGATTATATCGGGAATATAATCAATATACTTTAAAGCCTTAAAATGCTTTCGCTTTACCATATGCGTGGATAAACCTTTAGAACGATATATCTCTAATTCACCCAAATGTAAATCTAAAATATCATTATAACTTACATTATATTTTCCTACATAGAGCAAATCCTTATTATCTTTCATGTACACAAATCCTTTGAAAATCTATTTAATCATTTGAAATCAAATCCATCACTGTTTTTTCTGACGAATCTTTGTGAAATATATCCCTACAAAATCACAATATTTGCGCACTCCAGATCCTCGCCCAGATCATACACCTTGCCGCTCTCCGTGCCGACCACGACAGGCCGCAACGCGGTAGACGGATTATTCTTCACCACCCAGGCGCGCTCTCCGTTACTAAGCTCTACGACCGTATCCACCGGATAGAGGATCACGCTTGCAAGAAACGCTTTCATCGCTGTGATATCAAGCTCCTCTGTCATCGACATGATCATCTCTACAGCCGTTCTCTGTGAAAATGCCTTTTTATAAGGCCTTGTCGTCACCAATGCATCATACACATCGACGACCGACATGATCTTTGCAAATTTATGGATTTTATCGGCGGTCACTCCCATCGGATAGCCCTTGCCGTTCATCTTCTCATGATGCTGCAATACCCCGTAACGGATCGCATCGGTAAATTCCTCCTTCTCCTGCAAAATCCGATACCCTAAAAGGGCATGCGTCTTCATGACCTCAAACTCCTCATCCGTAAGCCTTGCCGGCTTATTTAAAACCTCCAGGGGAATTTTCGATTTCCCCATATCGTGCAGAAGTCCCGAAATGCCGATTTCATAAATTTCCTGTTTCGTATATCCTTGCTTTTGCGCTATGATCATCGACATCGTTGCCACATCCACGCTGTGCTTAAAGGTATATTCATCACTTGCGCGCAGTGCGCTGATATCAACGGCAACCGCATTATTATCCGTGATCGCCTTCATCAGATCATTCGTGATCGTATTTGATGCCTGATAGAATTCCGGTGATTCTGAATTATTGTACAAATACTGCACTCCTTCGGATACTCTCTTTTTCACACTCTCTGTCAGGCGGACACGGGCACGGTCATCCTCATGATACTTACTGATATTATTCTTCGCGATAGCAGAAGTCGGCTCCTCCGACTTTTTCTCCGTCAGCTCTATATCTCCCTCGCTGACATAGACCCCGCCAACACCAAGCTGCTTTAAGGAATCAATCATAAATTCATCAAGGATTGCATATTTTGCGATCAGCACACGGTCCATACGATCAATAATTGCCTGATCGATACGCATCCCCGGTTTCAATTCTCTTGTCCTGACAAAATATCTTTTAAACTTTTTTGCGCCCATATCCGGAGCCTCCTTTTTCGGACATCTGCTTTCTCGGTGTCCGTACTGCCCGCCGCACGAACATAAAAATAATCCGGTTTTACTTCATAGAAAAAAACGGCTTGTGACATCCATCACAAGCCGCCAAAAAATGCTTAATCAGTAGTATAAGGCATGATTGCAACATGGCGCGCACGCTTGATTGCTACAGTCAATGCTCTCTGGTGCTTTGCACAGTTTCCCGTAATTCTTCTAGGGAAAATCTTTCCGCGTTCAGAGACATATCTCTTTAACTTATTTACATGCTTGTAATCAATGTAATCACTCTCTTTGTCTGCACAAAAAGCACATACTTTTCTTCTTCTTCGCATTGGTCTTCTCTTAGAAGAAGAATTATCGCCTTTATTATATGCCATAGCTAAAACCTCCTTAAATACTCCGAGCCGTAAAGCTCACTGTTTGCTAAAATGGTAATTTTGTTTCTTTCGATTCAGGCACATTCATAAAACCATCACCGGCTTCCTGCACAGGTTCCGGTCTAGACGGTGCTGAAGACTGATAGTCACCACCTCCGGCATAATTATTCGCCGATGCCTTACTCTCAGCAAACTCCTGATTTTCTACTATAACTTCTGTAGTGTAAACCTTCTGACCTTCCCTGTTTGTATAACTTCCGGTCTGAATACGCCCTTCTGCAACAATCTTAGTTCCTTGATGAAGATAATTTTCAGCAAACTCTGCCCCTCTGCCAAATACAACACAGTTAATAAAATCTGCAGTCTGCTCATCACCCTGACGTTTAAATCTACGATCAACTGCAAGCGTATATCTTGCAATTGCCGTCTGATTCTCTCCGGAAGAATATCTCATCTCCGGATCTCTGGTCAAACGTCCCATCAAAATAACCTTATTCATAAGGAAACACCTTCCTTTCTAGGCTTCCTGTCTGATGCATAAGAATCTTAAGACATTGTCCATGATACGAACTGCCTGTTCAAGCTCGCCCGGAACACTTGTCTCACCATCGAATTTAATGAAGTAGTAATATCCTTCCTTCATATGTTGAATTTCGTAAGCAAGTCTTTTCTTGCCCCACTCTTCAACCTCTGTAACAGTACCGCCAAAACGGGCAATATAATCCTTTGCCTTATCCACAGTAGCTGTTCTCATATCATCTTCGATTCTAGCATCGACAACTAACGCTAATTCATACTTGTTCATAGTTGCCTGTACCTCCTTTTGGTCTCTGGCCCTTTTCATGGCTGCGTCCCATACGGAAACCGCATGTGATCATTGGAACGGCGTATGTCAAATACGCTTTGCCCTATCAGAAAAGAGCAAGGAAAATTAAACATATCACAATTTCACATTTTAACATATTTTCCTGCGCGCCGCAAGCCCTTTTTTCGGAAATTAACCACATAAATCATAATCGTAAATCATAATATCAATTTTTACACTCGATAATCGAATGAATTTGGATTTGTAGAATTATTCCCAACCGGAAGGATATCTAACTCATCAACTGATTTTTTCTTTGCCGCTTCCTCACGAATCAATCTTGCCGAAATCGAATTCAACTTTTTCGCATATTTATTCAATGTCTTAGAAATCTCTCCATCACCGGATAAAATACTTTTCATTTTATCCGAACCGGTGGCTAACATTTTTTCCTTATCAATTTCCATTTTACCGGACGAAGTAACCTTAATCCCTATCGCCTTCAATTCATCCTGATGATCCTTAACAAACTGCTTTACCTTTTTCATCTCACGCTCTAAAGCAGTATCTGAAAGTTTATCCGCACTTCCTACGGTATTATTATAGGTTTCTATCAAAGCCTTCGCATTGTTGTAAATATTTTTTCCATTTTCTTTATCATAAGAAATATCCTGCAGATTCTCGGTCAGCTTATGCAAAGCATTAGAATCTGCTGATAAAAGCTCTGTAGCACTCAAGGAAGTACGTCCGGATGACTTCCTCGCTAAACGATTTGAAGAATAACAGTTTCTAAGTAAATAATCATAACTAACAATATTTCCTCCCGATATAGATGCCATAGTATACCTCCTTTTCATATGCCGATTCTATCTTAATCCCGGCCTATGGATTTGAACACAACACAATCTATAGTTATTATCGACATTTTTGCTCGTTTGGCTTAATGCTGCAATTTACAACCTAATTCACCACCGAAAAAAGAGACCTCAGCTTTCTGAAGTCTCTCTATCCCTTTATATCCTTTTCTTAGATATACTTCATTGTGTTAAGCTTCACACCCGGTCCCATCGTACTTGAAAGAGATACACTCCTATAATACTGTCCCTTTGCAGCAGATGGTTTTGCCTTCGTGATTGCTTCCATTAAAGCATCTATATTCTGCACTAACTGCTCCTCAGAGAAGGAAACCTTTCCAACCGGCACATGTACAATATTTGCCTTATCCAGTCTGTACTCCACCTTACCGGCTTTGATATCGTTTACTGCCTTTGTAACGTCCATTGTCACGGTTCCGGCTTTCGGGTTCGGCATTAATCCTTTTGGGCCAAGTACACGTCCTAAACGTCCTACGACACCCATCATATCCGGGGTTGCAACAACAACATCGAAATCCAGCCATCCGTCGTTCTGAATCTTCGGAATCAATTCCTCACCGCCTGCATGATCTGCACCTGCTGCAAGCGCCTCATCGATTTTCTCTCCCTTTGCAAATACCAGAACACGGACAGTCTTACCTGTACCATTCGGTAAAACAACAGCTCCACGGACCTGCTGATCAGCATGACGACCATCCACACCAAGCCTGATATGTGCCTCTACGGTCTCATCAAACTTGGCAACTGCAGTCTCTTTTACTAATTTCACTGCCTCCTCTACATCATACTGCTTCATTCTATCGACCTTTTTCGCAGCTTCCGTATACTTCTTTCCTCTTTTCATAATCTAAACCTCCTAGTGGTGTTAACGGCGGGTTCGGGCACTCTGTGCGCCTTTGACACTTTCCGTGTCGCCTCCCACAACGTCCATTCTAATAACAGTCTCTATCATGCGATAAAATAAATTTTTGAAGCTTTACTCTTCTACCGTTACGCCCATGCTTCTTGCAGTACCTGCGATCATGCTCATTGCCGCTTCCAAAGTAGCCGCATTCAGATCCGGCATCTTTGTCTCCGCAATTTCCTGAATCTGTGCCTTCGTGATCGTAGCCACCTTCTTTTTGTTCGGCTCACCGGAACCGGACTGAATCTTACATGCTTTTTTAATTAAGATTGCAGCAGGAGGAGTTTTTGTGATAAAACTAAAACTCTTATCCTGATATACCGTGATCACTACAGGAATGATCATTCCCTCCTGACCAGCTGTCTTTGCATTAAATTCCTTTGTAAATGCTACAATGTTTACTCCGTGCTGGCCAAGTGCAGGTCCGACAGGTGGTGCCGGTGTTGCCTTTGCAGCAGGAATCTGTAACTTAATATATCCTTCGACTTTCTTAGCCATTGTTCTACCTCTTTCTGCGCTGCTGATTTAGTACCTTTTCCTGTGTCCTGCAACGCTTCGGACACTTTTATAAAGCAGAATCGTTATAATACCTCGACATCATCAAAACTCATCTCTGTCGGTGTTTCACGCCCAAAGATGTTTACATTGATCGTAACCATTCTGTTCTTATGATCGATCTGACGTACAATACCGGTAGAGCCCTCCCATACACCGGATTTCACCTCAACGGTATCTCCGATATTAAAGAGAACATTCGGCGCGTCTACCTTCAGTCCCATGCTTTCCATCTCAGCATCCGTAAGCGGTACCGGCTTTGATCCCGGTCCTACAAATCCCGTGACACCGCGGGTATTGCGCACAACATACCATGTATCATCATTCATAATCATATTGATGAGGACATATGCAGGAAACATTTTTTTCTGCTTCGTTTCCTTTTTTCCCTCTTTTTCTTCCACAACATTCAACATAGGGACGGATACTTCAAAAATCTGATCCTGCAGATTTCTGTTCTCGATTGTCTTTTCAATATCCATCTTCACCTTATTCTCATACCCTGAATAAGTATGAGCAACATACCAATGTGCTTCTGAATCTGCCATAGTCTATCACCCTTATCCTATCTGAATAATCTTATCAATACCAAGCTTGATAACAAAATCAAGCAGGGCAATGACTGCGCCTAAAATTACAGTTACAACGACAACGGCGGTAGTTTCTTTCATGATCGTATCCTTGTCCGGCCAGATTACTCTGTGGAACTCAGCCTTTACATTCTTAAAGAAACTTCCCTTTTTCTTATCATCCTTTGCAGATTTTTCTTTCTGTCTTGGTTCGTTCTGCTTTACATCTTCATTCTTGATTTCAGAATCTCCCATAATTCACATTCCTTTCTTACCTAAGAGAATTCGTCTCTGACTTATGCCCCTGAAGGTCCGTCTGACTACTTTGTCTCTTTGTGTAATGTGTGCTTTCTACAGAATCTGCAATATTTTCTTGTTTCCATTCTGTCAGGATGGTTTCGCTTTTCCTTCGTCGTATCATAGTTTCGCTGTTTGCACTCTGTACAAGCTAATGTGATCTTTACTCTCACGACTTTTTACCTCCTATTCTTAGTTTGCATGTGCGTTATAAATTTACGCATAAAAAAAAGACTGTTACATCGCCCATCTACTATATCACAGATTAGTATGCCCGTCAAGCGTTTTTTTCTTGCATCTTGTCCTTTATCGCGATATTATTATATTGTTACCACATATATCAAAGCTGCAATAATTCATTAGTACCAAATCACGGAGGACCATAATGAAACGGAATGATTTTTTCTTACTCGGCACGATTCTTTTGCTCTCTGTCGTTATTTTCTTTTGTTACCGCTTTATTCCCCGGCAGAACGGCGATCTTGTCGTAATCAAAGAAAACGGAACCACAATAAAAACCTTTCCTATAGAAAAGAATACAATCTATACCATCCATGCAAAAAACGGCGGTATAAATGTATTGCAGATCAAAAACGGCTTTGCCTCCGTAAAGAATGCAGACTGTCCCGACAAGCTCTGTGTCCATCAGAAAAAAATCTCAAAAAAAGGGGAGACACTTGTATGTCTCCCACATAAAATAATCATTTCTATCCAAAGCGCATCTGACCAACCTGAATCCGATAATGAATCCTCCAATTCCGAAGAATCATTCGACGGTGTTGTACAATAATCTCCTACCCATTTTCCGAACACAAACCATCAGCAATATGAATTAAACAGCAACCCACTGTATAAAGAGCTGATATATGAATACCCTCTCGGCGGTTTACTCGTATTTGGATAACTGACAATCTGCTTGTCAATATATTCCATCGGGTTAATCTTAATCGCATCACTTTTCGCCGTTAAACGTAGTACCAACGGTGAGTCCGGACGGAACATCTCATGGAGTTCTCCACTTTCCACTGCTTCTGCAGCAAGAGAAGTATTCAGATCCATGTAACCATCGTCATCAAAAGCAATACCATAGGATTCTAACTCATTCTTATACGGTGAAACCAAAGCATTCATCTCTCGAAGCAGCTTGGAAGGTGTATCGGTATCTCTGGAATATTCCACATTATATCCAATCAACTCATTATAATTAGAAACAAAATCCTTCACACCCTGTAAAATCAAATCACTGTCAGGACGATAGTCTACTGTTGCCTCTACATTAGAAGGTCTGCGCAACGTTACCTTTACTGCTCTTCCCAGTGTAAACTCATTTGCCATGGAACTTTTTTCAGTTCCGTTTAAATCAAAAACCGCATTCTGAGGTGATTTCGAAACGCTGTTCAACCCATAGTAAGAAACAATACCACGACCACCTGCATCAAAAGTTTTATCCTCTAAGGTAAAACTTCTTTCGCCATTCGGTGTTCCAAGCGACAAAGACTCGATTCTCATACCAATCTTACCGGCCTCAGTCGAATACGGTTCTGCCAAAAGACCAATCTTTGCCTTTGTAATAAAACCGGATAAGCCATCTATCACTTCCTTATGATCTGCATCCTTGCGAATATTATATTGGAAATCATAGCCAACATCATTAACAGTTACCTTGAACTGATAACTTCCTGCCGTCAAACCCTTTCCTGTCTCATAATACTCTTTTCCCACATTAACCTGGGAATCTGCCAACTGCTTTACACGAATAGAAAAGGCGCTTGGAAGCTGCTCACTATCTGCACTGACCAATTCCGCACTCACCTGTTCGGGATCTGTGGAATGTGCTTTCCTTTTTTGAAACAGTGCATCATCCGAATCATCTGCCAAAACATTTAACGATTCTGTCAACTTCATTGACGCTTCCTTTACCCCTAAGACAAAGGACTGTTTTTTATTCGTAAAATTCAACAAATAAACCGGGGATGACTGTGTTTGTTTACGGATACGTTTTACAACAGAGCGCAACTCAGACGATTTATGTGCGTACTTTGTCGTATATTTCGGTTCGAAACTAGATATTAGATTATTATATACAGCAGTACTCATAACGACCTCTCCTTTCCCTGGAACGCGTCAGATGCCGACCTGTTTGAATCCATTCTCACAGTGCTGTCGTACACCCGTGTCTTATGCTCTATATAGGTGAATAGTTTTCGATTCTAGCAATAAAGTCACTACTAGTCATTTCCATAATAGCATACTTTTTTCAATTTGTCGAGCATTTTTTTATTTTTTTACATTTTTTCTGCCCGTTTTCGAGTTTTAAAAGCTGTTTTTCGAATTTTCTCTACCCAAAAGAATCATTTTCTGCTATAATGCATTTTTTATTACCACCATTCACATCACGATCTAAACAATCGCTTCGTACCGAATACGGATTTTCGGCAAAACCTTTAACTCCGTGTAATAATTTGTCTGCCAATCTTCCCCCTGTGCCGGATCATTCTCCCCTGTTGCAGGCGGCGCAAAAAGCTTTAAACTCATATCTGCTTCACCACCAAGAGGCTTTTTGAAAAACGCACTCATCAGATCAATACATTTCACTCCCGGCGCTTTATAGAACCAGTGTCCGTTGATTTCTATCATCAAATTCATTTTTATATTTTCTTCTTCAAAATATACTTCACAAAAGACAGGATTTTTCTCAAAATGCAGCGGAATTGCTACTCCGTCCGCATCCTCAGCACCTCCCCAGCGCAATGTAACCGGTAAAGAGATATTCTCTTTTTCTTCCATGGATGGTGAAAAATAATCATCGTGGATGATTTCACGATATGTCCCTAAGATAGGCTGCTCAATTCCCACCTCTGAATTATTCGGATCCTCAATCTCCAGACCAAGCCGTCCACGATCGCGCATCTGATAAAGCGTAAAAGCGCTGAGCCATTTCTCATCATCTGCCTTTAATCTTTCACAAAAATCTTTTAACATCTGTGCCTGTTCATATGGTCCAGTCACATCTCCGTCTGCATTAAACTCCGAAAGCACCATCGGCTTCTTCTTTCCATTATTCAAAAGAGTATACCTTTCATAGCTTCTTTTACCTAAAGTGTAGATTTTATCTACAGAATAGCGCGCAAAGGATTTCCATTCAAGCTCCGGCTCTGCCACATCATACGGCCACCCCCAGTGGAGCGCCATATAACGGTCCACGGAAACAATGTCTGCTGCCCTGCTCGCCTCAGCAAAAATATCCTCCTTCTCCATTTTTTCGTCCTCAAGCTCTTTGCAACCATCTAAACAAATGATAACCTCCACATTCGGAGCCTCCCTGTGAATAATTTCACAACAATGAACGAAAAATGCCGCCACTTCCTCGTAAGATGCCCTTTTGTTAAAAGAAAACCAGTCCCCGGTTGCCTCATGATTGATTCTCAATTTAATGCGTCCAAAGGTTTTCAGATCATTTGCGATTGCAATAATGTGATCATCAGTAAGCGTTGGATCCATTGTGATCGTCAGCAGGATATCCTGACCATGTTTTCGGATATCCCGCATATAAGTAAACGGTTCATCCTCTCTAGTTCCATTCAGGCCGCCCTTATATGTAAAATAGTCATCATAGGGAAAATCCCACTGAAAACTAATATCCATGTCCTTGCATGCCTCACTAATTCTCTGTGGCCACTCTTTATCCTTTGGATAATAGCAGTACATTAAATTAATTGCGCGGTGCGGTCTCCCAAGCTTCTGCAAAATATAATCCTGATCCACATACTCCCCGCGCTCACTTCCATCTCCTAAATCCACAGCACACTGTGCCGGTCCCATATGTAACGCCTTCACTGTCAATTCACTCATGTTTATCACTTACCTCCTAATATACGGTTCTTCTCCTCATTATATAGGATAACCTGCTACTGATGCAACTATTTCTTCACAAATAACAGGAATAAATCGAATCTATTGCTACTGCTCACGATTTATTGTTCGTACACAGACAACAGAAAAAGAGCCGGACATTTCCGATCCGTCCGACTCTTTCGTGCCAAAGCACTATATGTTTTTACCTTCTCCTATTGGAAAACCTCTACTCCCACTCCATTGACCTGCCGTTCAAAAGCACTTCATATCTATTTCACTTTTGTATGCAAAATAATGTATAAATTTTATACAACATTTTGTACATAAAATAGTACAAACATAGCTTTTCATCGGTAAATCAATTTCCCAATTAAGAATATTATAGCACATTTTTGTGAAATTTCAACTATTTTTTCTTATTTTTTTAAATTTTATTGTTGTTTTTGTACAAATTTCTATCAATACCCATAAACAGGGCGTTTCTGACCACAAAAGCGGACAGATTTTACCAAAAGAAGTATAGTAAACAACAAAAACATTTTATCCTTC
>CADBMH010000249.1 GCA_902795705.1 uncultured Lachnospiraceae bacterium
TGCTCTGCTCTGCTCTGCTCTGCTCTGCTCTGCTCTGCTCTGCTCTGCTCTGCTAGGATTGTATCCGTTTTCAACATACTCGTCAACCCCCTTTCTTTCTGCACTTTCCGGACTTTCTACAGCCATTGTTTTGATAAAATGCACCCCGAAAAGTGGACACACAGTCTTTCTGAAATCCCTCTTTTCGAACACCGTTTTATCTTGCCATAGGGCGAACTACCCCATATTTTTTATGATTATAACACACCGAACGCTACCACAGTACTACCAAAAAGGGGTTTTTTGAAAATTTTTTATTTTTTTATACAGCAACCTGACACGAAGCACCATAACAGATTTTACCTGTGGATTCGGTGACTTTATTGCATTAACTATGATATTCGTATCAATCACCAGAAGCATATCGTTCTCTCCTTGCTGATTCCACAAAGGATTCCACATCTTCCTCAATGCCCCATGCTTCCATCAGGGTATCATTAACGACCGTGGTGCGATTCCTTCATCATCCTGCGCAAGCGGAATGTAATATATGATCATCAGGTCATGGATCGGTCTGTGCGGCAGTCCCCGGAATATTTCCTTTACGACTTCCGCAAAAACCCTGATGCCTTCCGGTTTTGTAACCTCCCCTGTTTCCGGTCTTATATCTTCTTTATTTTCTGTCATGTGTTCTTCCTCCGTTTCGATTGATTTTCATGCGCCGGACACCTCCATATCCGGACATAACAACAGGGAGCCTCCATTTGGCCCCCTGTCGTGTTCTTTGCTTCCTGCTTTCACTCCAGCCATTCCCAGTCACCTTCATCCTGTTGTGTATTCACCAAATGAATATCTGCACTTATAACCGTTTTCTCACGAAAAAAAGATGGTATAAAACTTTCTGTTCTATACCATCCTTTTCATTTTTCAGTATTATGGCACTACCTTTTTACCTCAAATTTCCTCATTTCGCTTTCCGTGAGCATTTATTCAGCAGAATTGCAGAATACATAAGAAATGCCGTCTGTTGATTTTATCACCAGATTTCTGATGTTCGACTCTCCATCCGGGATTGTCACAGTTAAGTGCTTTGTCTTATCATTGATCTCATAGGAAAGATTTCTGAACATAGTAGCACTTACTATCATATGCGCCGGAATCCTGTCATTCTCACAGGCTATGATATGAAAATTCGGAAACACAAGTGCCCCCAACACAAAGCTCGGCAAAATATATAAGTTTCCCACTGCTTTTTCTTTGAAACCACCAAAAGTGATATTTTCTTTCTTAAGCGTTGCTCCTAGTTTTACCAGTAATTCTTCTTTTGCAAGCCAGACCGGAAATACTGCCCCCGTATCCAAAAGGGCATTCATATTTTTCCATTTCTCCAGCTTGATGATCGGTCTTTGGTCATCTTTTAAATCTAAAATAAACTGCTGCATCTTACCACCCCACCATTCCTAACTGAAACACATTATCGGGGGTTGTATATGTGCTATATAATTCTCCTTCTTCCCCGCCTACCTGCAATTCCAATAGTTCATCTCTGGAAAGATCCGTATATTTCACTACCGCCGACCTGACATTCGCTCCATCTTTCCAATCTACATCCACCAGACCAACCCACTGATCCGGATATTTTTTTACAATTTCTTCCCATGTCATTCTTTCGTCCATACAAAGCACCTTCTTTCCCCCTGAATTATTGCAATTTACTTTTTCGTATCCATTTCTATACATAAGTATAGCAAAAAATATGCTTCCTGACAATCCATCTGACCGTTTTGAAAAATGTTGTTGCAGGTTACATATGTACAACCTGCAACAACCTGCCATATTGCGGTTGGAAATCAGTCCCCTTATACTTTATGTCACGGACCACATAAACATCATATCCCGGATCTCCTGCTCTTCGTATGTTGTGGGAAGCTTGCGGTTCTTTCGGTAATTATCTTTCAGGACATATATGGAGCAGTGATTTTTCAGAAAAACAAAAATCCCTTAAACCTGATGTTTAAGGGATTTTTTAGCTGCCCCTGCGGGATTCGAACCCACGAATGCAGGAGTCAAAGTCCTATCCGGCATCTGATTCATAATCCCTTTTCCGTTCTGATAATAGCTTTTAAGCCTTTGTTTATGGGGATCGGCGTTGCCTTTCATCACCTTCTGTCCCCGGCAGTTTTTTATCGTTTTTTTGCGTCTGGCAGATTTTTTTCTACCAGATTTTCTACCAGAGTGTAACATAATTTCACGGTTTGATATGGAAACAATCATTCGGGCAGCAGCTTCACCTTCGCCTGTTTTTGAAAAAAGGCTACTCCATAGCAAAATACCTGCTTGTAACCATAAAGACCTTCCGCGTATTTTTCCGTAATAATCTGGTCGATTGCTTCATCAAGGTCTTTGTCCAGATCAGCTTCCTTTTCAGACCTCTTAGCTTCAATAATAATGGCTCTGCGGTTATCCTCATCCTTTAGCAGAATATCCGGTCTGCCAAGTCCTCTTTCCTTATTGGATTCCACTTCATAGCCCATGCCTACAAACGCTCCGGCAAGGAAAGCGTGGTAATAATCCTCATGATAATCATTATAACTGATCGTTCTCCAAAGAAGCTCCGAAACGATTCTGCCAGCCTCTTTTGCATCCTTATTCCAAAATGCCTCCATCATGCTTTTCTGCATATTGGTATCTATCGTTTCCTTGAACAGCTCAACAACCGTATCCTCAAAAATAGACGCTATCTCCCTGTTCGGTATTTTAAGGCTTACCGTGTCTCCCTCTTCCCCGGTATCTACCTTAGTGATATAACCTGTCATAAGCAGGACACTCCACAAGTTATCCTCTGACGAATGCAGGGTATCATAGGTCAGATCATCCGTAATCGTCTGCACGATCGTCCCGCTATTCATAAGTATTTCAAATTTACCTTTTACTTTAAAATCCGTCCTCTTTACGAATGTGAGCAGAATACCGTTATGGCTGGTATTTTTCCAGTAGTTCTTAGGTCTTGTACTTCTCTTATATCTTAGTGCTGATATATGATTAATCACATCCCACGGACAGTATACATAAGAGTTTCCAAAAACA
>CADBMH010000250.1 GCA_902795705.1 uncultured Lachnospiraceae bacterium
AACAGGAGCACCTCCTTATTAAATTTTCATTGTAAACTACACAACAATACAATTTTATACTGTATTAGTCAATATGTCAAGTTTTTGTTTCCAACGCATCCAGACAGCGAAAGATCGCATCTGCCTGAAATCCCTTCCGGTAAAGCTTTGCAGCTATTTTCTTTTTTTCTTCACCGGAAAATTCTGCCCTGCCCTTTAACAATTTTTTAACTTCCTTTTCTAAAGCCGGAGAATCATCAAAAGAAATCTGTTCCAGTGCAGATTCAATATGCTCATCCGCTATATGCTTTTTTTTCAAATCCTGCCTGATCCTTGCAATGCTTCTTTTCTCCCTGTATATTTCAGCAAACCGGACGGCATACCTAAGATCATCGATATAATGAAAGCTTTCTACGTAAGCAATCGCATCTTCAATGACATCTTCTTCAAAGCCGCTCTTTTTCATCCGATCCCTTAACTCCCATTCCGTCCTGTCATTAAAATTCAAAAGCGCCATGGCCTTCCTTCTCCCCGCCGCAAATCGTTCTTCTGTTTTTTCTTCAACCATATTATAATCTCCTTCTCCAGACCAATGCATAAATACTCTGACATTAAAAGAAAAATTTACAGGGAACGACAATTTTGCCGTTCCCATCAGAATATCCGAAAAAATCATAATAAAAATCTTCTCTGCCTTATTTTTCCTTTTTCGTCTTTGCAGCTTCCGGCGCTTTCTCTTCTGCATCTGTCTTTGCAGCTTCCGGCTTTGCTTCTGCAGGAAAAACTTCCGCCTCTTCCTCCTCCGGGAAAAGCTTTGCACGCACCTTGGCTTCTACTTCCGCCAGTACATCCGGGTGCTCCGTCAGATAGACCTTGGCATTCTCACGCCCCTGTCCGATTTTATTCCCTTCGTATGCATACCAGGCTCCGCTTTTCACAACAATGTCATTCTCTGCTGCAATATCTAAGATCTCGCCGACCCGCGAAATTCCCTCACCATAGATAATGTCTACTTCTGCTGTTCTGAACGGAGGTGCCACTTTGTTTTTCACAACCTTAATCTTGGTACGACTGCCAATCGGTTCCCCGTCCTTCTTGATCTGCTCCCCCCTGCGCACCTCCAAACGGACAGATGCATAATATTTGAGTGCACGTCCTCCTGTCGTCGTCTCCGGGTTTCCAAACATCACACCAACCTTTTCACGCAGCTGATTGATAAATACAACACTGCAGCTCGTCTTTCCGATAATACCCGTCAGCTTGCGGAGCGCCTGAGACATCAGTCTCGCCTGAAGACCTACATGGGAATCCCCCATTTCTCCCTCAATCTCCGCCTTAGGAACTAATGCTGCCACGGAATCTACAATAACAATATCAATCGCTGTGGAACGAACCATCGTCTCTGCAATTTCCAAAGCCTGCTCACCGGTATCCGGCTGTGAAATGTAAAGATTATCAATATCTACACCTATATTTTTAGCATAGACAGGATCAAGCGCATGCTCTGCATCAATGAACCCTGCTATCCCGCCACGCTTCTGTACCTCGGCAACCATGTGCAATGCCACCGTTGTTTTACCACCGGATTCCGGACCATATACCTCAATCACTCTTCCCTTTGGGATCCCGCCAACACCAAGTGCAAGATCCAGCCCTATAGAACCGCTCGGAACAGCTTCTACGCTCATTTTTGCATTATCACCGAGCTTCATAATAGAGCCCTTTCCATACTGCTTTTCAATCTGAGCCATCGCAGCCTCTAATGCCTTTTTCTTGTTTTCATCCATCTTAATCTCTGTCGTCATAACATACCTCTCTTTCCTGGTACATGTCCGGTTCCGCCTACCGAACAAATGTTCTTTAACACTATAATCTATTTTTCCCCGTCTGTCAACCATTTTTTCCTTTTACATTCCTCTTTCTGTCTTTTCCCTGTATTTCTGTGTATACTTCACGACAAAGTCCCTGTTGATCAAATGATATTTGTTCAAATCATAAATTGTTCCCACAAATTCTTTTCCGGAAATCGGTGCATCTAAAAGTGCATCCAATGTTTTTTCTGTCAGTTCCTTATACTCATCCAATGTTACAACAAGATTCTTGCACAAAATACTGTTGCGATAAATTTCTTTAAAATACTCATTAAAGCGATCGGAGCTATTCACCTTGTCATCTACTAAAAAGGCAACTCCCGGCAAAAGTACTCTTCTTAAATTTCCCACCGATGTATTTGTCAGGTATATCCCCGGCTCGATCCGGAATGTATTTTTAGTTACTACCAGTTCCCCATCCTTCGTCTTTTCAAAATATTCCGGGAGATATGGCTGAAACATATTTGATATAAAATTTGAAAATTTGAAAAACAGATAATCTCTTTCCGGCTCGACCGGAACATCCTTCACTAACAAAATCCCCTTGATATCCTCTAACGGTACTTCAAATTCCTGCGCACTGCCTGTCAGAATCATGAAATGCAGCATCGTATCCGTCTTCCACATGAAAGCCGGTGCCTGCTCGATTTTCTGAGCCTTATAGCTGTCGATCATCACCTTGACATGGATCTGATCCACCTTATGTTCTTTCATTAGTTTCTTAAGAGACTTACTATTTAGAGATGACAGATACTTTGTCTTTTCGCGGTCCCTCTTCTTTCTTGCCGCGTCATCATTTTCTCCCTCCTCGTTCTCCCTGCTGTTTTTTCCGGAATGTTCTCCCGTACCGCCGTCACCTGCCTTTGCCTGCTTCTCTTTTTTCGGTCCTTTTTTCTTTTTGGGCTTATCAATATCATTTAAAGAAAATGACTGGGAAATGATCAGTGAAACCAGTCCGGCTCCTAATCCGCCTGCTCCTAAAAAGGGCATCCCCAGAGCCAGCGCTGTCACTAAAAGTGCAAGTGCTGCCACTGCAAACAGAACAATCGACCATAAATACAGTTTTGTCTTGACACTGCCATGCAGCATGCTGTTTATAATTTTCTCCAACATTATCTGAGTCTCCTTCCCTCATAGTGCTCCAATGCATTCAGGCATTTTAAAATCGCATCATACTGTGCATCTCTTTCTGTTTCTTCCAATACAAAATCTAAAGTTACGGCAATATTATTTAATTGTATATCATTCAAATACGGCTTTAAGCTCAGAAAAATCTGACGCTTTTCCTGGAAACTCCCGGCATCCAAAAAGTGCAGAAGCCCCCGCCTTGCAATCTCATCACCGGACATCCTGTGCTCCAAATGCTTCTCAGCCGTACCATCTAACAAAACCTTATGAAATTCTTCCTCCGACACCTCTTCAAATGCTTCCTCAAAATCTTCTGCTACCGATGATTCCGGAGCCGCCACTGCTCTTTGATCCACCGGCAGCACCACTTTCTCAAACCGTTTTTCCTGCTTTGCATCCGGGTATTTCTCCCGGTCCACACCACTCATAAACTCAGAAAGCGGACGCACAAAATGATCATACGGCGGATACATTGCCTGATAGACAACAGCCTCCTCGCCACTTCCTGCATCCTTCGCAAGCATTTTGACCTGATACAGCTTTCCTTTAAAATGTTCATAAAATTCTCCGGCAACAGGCTTTCGCATATTCATTCCACCTTTCCAATATGTGATCTGTCCATCATATATAATCCTGATCAAGCTTGATCACACACACATAATCGGGATATTGTTTTTCCATTTCCTCTATGATTTTCTCACGAAGCTCCTCTTTCGTCAATGAAAAATCAAAAGGAACTACAACGTCAAACAAGATATGATCCTTTTCACCCTCTACCCTGACTACCCTGAAATCATGAATGGACAACTCCTCTCCAATTATCCCTATTAATTTCTCCGTACCCCTTCGAAGCTTTGTGAGCTCCTCATTCCCGGTTTCCACAGGATCCATATGTATCACACTTTCGCAAGACAACTCTCTGTCCAGATCAGCTTCAATATGTTCGATCAGATCATGCATTTCAAAAACATTCTTCTCCCCCGGCATCTCCAAATGCAGGGAGATCATTTTCCGTTCCGGTCCATAATCATGTACAATAATATGATGGATACCGAGAACATTTTCATGGCTCATTACAATATTTCGGATTTTCTCAACGATTTCATAATTCGGCTTTCTTCCAAGCAGCAGCGTCATTGTTTCCCTCGCCGCCTGATACCCGGTCCAAAGAATAAACAATGCCACAAAAATCCCTGCAGCACCATCAAGATTTTTTCCGGTAAGCTTCATCACTACTGACGACACAAGCACCACAAAAGTGGACAGCACATCACTCAAAGAATCCATGGCAGTTGCTTTCATCACAGCGGAGTCCATTCGTTTTCCGATCATGTGATTATAGCATGCCATGTATAATTTAATTAAAATAGAAGCACTCAACACAAGAAGCGAGCCTGCAGTGACAAAAAGTTCATCCGGATGAAAAATCTTAAAGACGGAATCCTTCAGAAACTCAAAACCCACCAAAAGAATCACAAGCGACACAATAAAACCGGAAACATACTCCACTCTTCCATGCCCAAACGGATGCTCCCTGTCCGCCCTCTTTCCGGCACATACAACTCCAACCAATGTAATCACAGAAGAACCGGCGTCAGACAGATTATTAAATGCGTCTGCCATGATCGCCACAGAGGAAGTTAAAATCCCGACAACAAGCTTCAAGGCAAATAAAAGCATATTTAAAAAAATTCCGAAAACGCTGCATATCATGCCATAAGCCTTACGCACATAGAAATAATCGTTTTCCTTCTCTTTTGGGATAAAAATTCTGCTTAATAATGTGATCATGATCTTCTCTCCCGGATCATCAATCCTTTTCCATAATCTATGCTACAGCTCCTCACCGCATAACTCACAAACCTTCAAAAGAATCGCACATTCCAACCGCTTCTTTTGAATTTTGCAGGACAGCTCATAAGCATCATGAATATCTCCATTATAAATATAATTATTGGCATTGCAGCCTCCGCTGCAATAGAACTTCGCCCAGCAATCCCTGCATTTCGGCTTCGAATACACATGGGAACCGGCAAATTCCTTTTTAATGGATTCTATGAAGGTTCCCTCCTCCAGATTCCCCATTTTATATTCTTCATGTCCGACAAACTGGTGGCATGGATAAATGTTCCCATCCGGTGTGATCGCTACATATTCATTACCGCTGCCACAGCCCCGAAGGCGTTTCACCACGCACGGTCCCTGATCCAGATCTATCATAAAATGAAAGAAATTAATATATTTTCCTTCTTTTTTGATTGCAGCAATCTTCTCCGTCAGTCTGTCATATTCTTCATAAATACGGTCCAACTCCGCATCTGTGATTGCATATCCCTTTTCCTGATCTTCGATTACAGGCTCTACAGAAATCTCATCAAAACCAAGCTCATACAAATGCATCACATCTTCCGAAAAATCCAGATTATACTTCGTATAGGTTCCTCTTACATAATATTCCTTATCTCCCCGCTTCTGAACAAACTTTTTATAATTCGGAACAATTTTATCATAACAGCCGGTACCATCTACACGCGGCCGCATCCGGTCATTCACTTCCCTTCTCCCATCAATAGAGAGCACGACATTATGCATCTCCTTATTCATAAAATCAATTTTTTCATCATCCAGAAGCATACCATTTGTTGTCAATGTAAAACGGAACTTCTTATGATATTCTTCCTCCTTGCTGCGGGCATAGGCTACAATCTGCTTCACAACATCAAAATTCATCAAAGGCTCACCGCCGAAAAAATCAACCTCTAAATTGTCCCTTCCCACAGAATGTTCCAAAAGAAAATCAATCGCAGCCTTTCCCGTTTCATACGGCATCAGCTTCCTGCCCGTCCCAAAATCACCAGTCGATGCAAAACAGTACTTACATCTTAAATTGCAGTCATGCGCAATGTGCAGACAAAGCGCCTTGATGGGAGACAAAACTGCCGTCTGAGCATAATCCCCGTAAATATCATCACTAAATAAAATCTTATCCTCGTAAAGTGAGCAGATTTCTTCATAGGTTTCCCCGATCTCCTCCGCAGGATATTTCGCCGACCACTTCTCTATCAGCTCTTTCGGACATTCCTTTTCAAAAGGAGGCTCCAGATCCTCCAAAAGATCATACGTCAGATCATCGATCAAATGTACCCCGCCACTGTTTACATCCAACAAAATATTTTTATCCTTTGCCTTAAATTTATGTATCATTTTTACCTCCATGTATTTCTATACAGATAAAAAGCTGCTACGAAAACAATCTCATAGCAGCTATATCTTCCATAAAAAAATCTTACGAACTATCCCGCCAAGATGGAATAGTTATCAATCTGTAGTACTATCTTGCTCCAAAAAAACATTCAGGCTGTAGCATCTGAATGTTTAAACCAGTCTGTCCCGTTTAACGATTATTATCGTGTTAATGACGTTATCATGTTAACGATTATTATCATTTGCGCACTTCTGGTTTCCAACGGTACAAGAGGTCTTACATGCTGACTGACAGGAAGCCTGACACTGTCCGCATCCGCCTTTTTTCGCTGTAGCACTTAAATTCGCCCTGTTTACTGTTTTAATATGTTTCACTATATCGCCCTCCAAATCTGATCCAAATCTTCAGATCATATATCGCTGTCGGTCGCTTTATGACCTCAGACTTATTGTCTATTATACCATATATTTTGAAAAAAGCAAGCCTTTATCAAAAAACTAAAATTTTGTGAATAGTAACTGGTAACATTTTCCAACATATTTTTTTTACTTCAGAACATACTAACATCAAGATAAGGTTTTCCTTATCGGTATTGACATGAATGTAAATGTAATTATCATTCAAAAAACAAAAAAGGAGGAGAAGATCATGGCAAATAAGCAGTCTTCTAAAACAGAGGTTCCACAGGCCAGACAGGCTATGGACAAATTTAAAATGGAGGTAGCCGGTGAGCTTGGTGTGCCTCTTAAGAACGGTTACAACGGTGACTTAACTTCCGCACAGACAGGTTCTGTAGGTGGCGAGATGGTTCGTCAGATGATCAAGCGTCAGGAAGAGGAAATGTCAAGATAACAAAAACATTTCTGAAATAAGATAGCAGATTCGCTGCAATAAAAAACAATGAATAAGAGGAAGGGTTGTTTTTCAGAATGATTTTTTCAAATAAGAAAGAGTTGTTCTCAAGCGAAAACAACTCTTTCTTTTTATTTCGATTCTAAAACACAAAATTATAAATCAATTGATTTATCTTCCGGTTTTCCGTTGATGACATAATAAGCTTTATTCTCCTCAGGTTTCACATAAACCTCTAAAGACTTGATAGAAGAAAGATAATGTCCCTCTGCTACATATGTGTCCTGAATCTGCTTTACAATATCCTCTGTAACAATCTCTTTGTCGAAAACCTGAATAACAACCTTCTGAGTTGCCTCAACCTTCTTCTTGGCTGCTGTCTTCTTTGCAACAGGTTTTTTCGCGGTCGTTTTCTTTGCTGCAGGCTTCTTTGCCGCAGATGCTGACTTTGCCTCCGCTGCCTTTGTCTCAACTTTCTTTACTTCCGGCTCAGCCTTTGCTGCCGTAACTGCTGCTTTAGCTGCTGCAGCAGGTGCTGTCGTCGTTTTAGCTGTCGTTGTTTTCTTGTTCTTTTCTGTTGCCATGACTTTTTCTCCTTTACCTATTAATTCAATTTTTAAAAATTCAGTTACCGAAATTGACCTTTGTTTACGATTACGATTTTATAGCTATTTTCCAATTTTTTCAAGAGGAAATTGTAATTTTGGTACATTTGTACACTTCTGAAACAGTTTTTCACTTTTTTTATAAGAATTGCATAGTTTTTTTGTGCAGATTTGCTAATTTTTTGAATTTTCTTCTTTTTTTCATCCGATAAAAAATGCAGAACAACTTATCGAAAAAAATGATAAATTCTTCTGCCCTAATTATAATTTTTTTTATTTCATTTTTGGTTTAAATATCAAAGAAGCAAGATACCCAAAAATCAATGCAGAAGAAATCCCTACCGCACTCGAAGTAAAGCCACCCTTAAAAAGTCCGATCATCCCTTCTTTATCAATGGCTTCCTTTACACCTTCAAACAAGAGATTCCCAAATCCCAAAAGCGGAACCGTTGCACCCGCACCAGCCCACTCTGCAAACGGTTCATACACCCCCAGCGCTCCGAGAACTGCTCCTGTACAAACTAAGATCACCATGATTCTTCCCGGAAGAAGCTTTGTATTATCCATCAAAATCTGAACGACCACACAAATCGCTCCTCCCACTAAAAAAGCCAACAAATAATTCATACTTTTTTCCCTCCTGTTTCTATTTTTTCTCCTTGTCCGAAAAAGCAGAAATTTTTTTCAATTTTTTTTGGAACTTATTCATTTTTTATGCCGAAAATTTCAATTTTTTTTAAATATTTTCCAGGACAACCGCATGTGCGATTCCGGGTACACTGTTCCCTTCATTAAAGCTCACCTGAGAAAGAAGCGCACCGGTCGGAACAAAAAGAATGCGCTTCCATTTTCCTTCTTCAAGCTGTTTTAAAATATATCCTGCCAGCATAGAAGCACTACAGCCGCAGCCGCTGCCGCCTGCCTGCGTATTTTGGTCCTCTGAAAAAATCTCAATCCCGCAATCCATATACTGCTCTGTGATTTCAAATCCTCTTGTCCTCATATAGTCAATTAAAATATCCTTTCCTACCATTCCCAAATCGCCGGTGATGATTTTATCATAATCCTCCGGCTCTCTTCCAAAATCTGTCAAATTCTGAAAAATCACCTCTCCGGCCGCAGGTGCCATACATGCTCCCATGTTCATGCTGTCCTTAATCCCCAGATCGATTACCTTTCCTGTCGTAATTCCTTCCACCTTTGCTGACAGCCGCTCTCCTTCCTGCTTTTCCGCCATGGCACTGCGAAGCACCACTGCGCCGCTTCCCGTGACCGTCCAGGTCGCCGCCCGCGGTCTCTGATTTCCATATCCTAACGGAAACCGAAACTGCTTCTCTGCACTTGCAAAATGGCTTGATGTGATTGCCAGAATATAATCAGCAAATCCTCCGTCAATCAGCATTGAAGCAATCCCAAGCGATTCTCCCATAGTGGAGCATGCACCATACACTCCAAAAAGCGGAACGCCTAGGTTTATCAATCCAAAAGAAGAGGCCATCAGTTGTCCCAAAAGATCCCCTGCTACAATATACCGCAGCTTTTCCTTGTTAATTCCCGCGTGCTCCATCGCAATGCCCGCAGCCTTTGCCTGCAGCTTGCCCTCTGCTTCCTCCCAGCTGTCCGCTCCAACCTTTGGATCTTCCTCCACCTCATCAAAATATCCACCGTAAGGTCCCTCTGATTCCTTTTTCCCGACTACAGAACCGGCTCCGCAGATTACCGGCGGATTTTCAAAAGAAACACTTTGTTTTCCTACTGCCTTTCCTGCCATAAAATACCTCCTTAAAAAAGACATACTAATTTGCAATTAGTATGTCTTATCTTTTTCGCTTCTATTCATAAATCGTTACTTTTCACAGTCACTTCTTCAAATCAAATAATATCATCCACCTCATTCAGGCTCTCTTCATCACCTAAATCCACTGCCTTCAGTTCCCTCCTGTAAAAGATATCATAAAAGACAGGAACAATAAACAGCGTCATCAGCGTCGCATAAGCAAGACCTCCGATCGTCACGATCGCCATACCGCGGCTCATCGCGGCAGAGGTATCATTGCTCAGTGCCAGCGTAGACATTGCAAGAATCGTCGTCAACGCCGTCATCAGGATCGGACGCATACGCGTCTTTCCTGTTTCTACAAGCGCCTCTCTCTTCTCCATGCCGTTAAGCCTCAGTTTATTTGCATAATCCACAAATACAATACCATTATTAACGACCACGCCCGCAAGCACCAAAAATCCCATCATTGACATCACGGATAACTGTTCTCCGGTGATCAGAAGACCTAACAGTCCGCCCGTAAAGGCAAGCGGTATCGTAAGAAGCACGATAAACGGTGATAAAAGCCCTTGAAACTGCGCTACCATGATCAGATAGATCATGATGACAGCTAAAAGAATCATCGTCAACATATTTTCGATCATTTCCTGATTCGTCTCCGTCTCGCCCTGTACCGAAATCTCATAGCCGCCCGGCAGTTCGTATGCGTTGATCTTCTTCTGCAGATCACGGCTTAAAAGAGTCGTATTATAGCCGTCCTTTGTCTCTGCAGTCACACTTACGAAATTCACAAGATTTTCTTTCTGCAGGGAATTCACGGCATTTCCTTCTGTCATCTTCGCAAATTCCTTAAGCTTATGCTTTGACTTCTTTTCATTGCCGTTTTTATCCAGCTTCGTAGTCTCAAATTCATAATCCATGAGATTCGAGGTATCAAGCTCCTCTCTTTCATCTACGATCCGGACCTGATACTCATCATCACCGATCATCAGCTTTGTGGAGTCCTTTTTCGTAGTCAGCTTTCCGGCTAATTCTCCATAGACCTGTGCCACCGTGAGTCCCAGCCTCATTGCTTTGTCCTTATTCACGGTCACATAAACTTCCTTATCACCTGTCTCCTGACCGTTGCTGATCTTGTCAAAGCCCCCGACTTCCTTCACCATGTTCATGACATCTTCGCTGATCTTTATGACCTTATCCATGTTCTTTCCATACACCTTGACCTCAAGACCGCTGCCCATCATGGCGGACATATCCATATTCGATTCGGAAACCGTATAATCCTCACATTGATTCTTCTTAAAGATCTCCTCAATCTCCGATGCGATCCTCTTATTCTCATTCGCATATGCCTTATCCAGAAGCAGCATGAACGAATACTGTTTATCTTCATTTGCGCCGCCAAGACCGGC
>CADBMH010000251.1 GCA_902795705.1 uncultured Lachnospiraceae bacterium
ATGATTATACAATGGTAACGGCTTATATTAATGAGGAATTTGCTAAGATACATGAGGAAGAGAAAGGGATGGACAAGGTAAAAAATTTAGACACTACCCAGAAAACTACCCAGAAAACTACCCAGAAAAAATCGTCTAACACTAGAAAACGGATTATTGAGATTATGAGAAATAATCCAGAGGTTACACAGGCAGAAATAGCTTCTTTGTTAGATATTACGATTGATGGGGTGAAATATCAGATTAAGAAATTGAAAAAAGAAGGACTAATAAATCGAGTTGGTGGTGATCGGGGTGGGCACTGGGAAGTGCAATGATGGTCGTATAATGTTTTGCAAAGAGATTTCGAAAGGGGCAAAATTATTCGTAAACCACCCGAACTTTTACAATGAATACCCCCTCTGGTACTATTTTGGTACTAAAATTTTAGAGTGTAAAACAATTTGGATGAAAATGGAGGAAGAGTGGCTTTTATGATAACAATAGAAGAGATAAAAAAGCAATCAAGAGAAGTTTTTATGATGTATCCAGTCAGAAGAGTTTCAGTTTTTGGATCTTTTGCAAAAGGGCAACAGACAGAAGAAAGTGATATTGATATGCTAATAAGGGATTCTGATATTGGGATTTTGGAAATATCAAATATGCGGCAGCAATTATCGGATTTGTTTCATAGGAAGATAGATTTGGTAGAAGAAAATAATCTGTCTGAGGCATTCAAGTTTTTAATTAAGGATGATGAGGTGGTCATATATGAAAAATAGAAAGACAAACTATTGAGGGTATGACGGATGACAGGGATGATCAGGTGGAATATTTAAAGGGGCTTCTTCGGTAAATATTTTGAGTTAGCTATTATTGATGGTATAGATATATTAGAGGTAAAAGAAAGTATGTATATTTCAGAATAGAAAATTTATGGCTATAAGAATTGTAATACAAAATCTTTAATGTCGTTTAATATAGGATTAAATATATTGGTGGCTGAAAATACTTCTGGAAAAACAACTCATTGAAGAATATGGGATTATGGATAGTGAAACAATAAATTATAAATGCGAAAATGAAAAAACAAAAACATTTCTAGAAAAAGTGAAAAATCTGATAAAAACTGAAATTGATAATATTCCAACAAAAGTTGCGGGTAGAGAAACTGTTTCAGCATTTGAAAATCAAGTGACAGTACTGCTAGATAATCCCAAAGATGCGAATGCATTGGAAGAGTTAAATAGATTAGTATATCAGATTTATGATTTGATAGAAGAGGAACAAGAAGTAGTGGAACAGAGATATTATTAGGAGGAAACGAAATGGCAGAGATAAAATATGAAATTGTTGAGGAGTTAGGAGTGCTTTCAGAAAGTGCAAAAGGGTGGAGAAAGGAACTAAATCTTATTTCTTGGAATGGTGCTGCACCAAAGTATGATCTGAGGGAGTGGGCACCTAATAGAGAAAAGATGGGGAAGGGTGTGACACTGACGGAGGATGAGGTGAAGGAGTTGCGTAGGATATTTGAGGAAAAAGTTGTTATTTAAATTATTGATAGGCGTTGGTGTATTGCTTGAAAAATATGAATATTTCTAATTTGATAATAAGAAATATATTTATAGGAGCATCTATGAAGTGGATTATTTATATGAAAATTAAAGATTATGTTCAGAATTGGAGTACGCAACAAATACATACAATTTATAAAGAGATTAATGTGGATATAAAAATAGAAAGAAGGTGTTTAAATGACCATGCAGGAAATAAAGAGACTCATATATCAAGGTGAAAAAGTAGATATAGAATGCAAAAAAGCAGAGAACAATGTGCCAAAATCTGTTTATGAGTCATATTCTGCAATGGCAAATACCAAAGGTGGATATATTATACTTGGTGTTCGAGAGGATAAGACAAAGAAGGATGTTAGAGAACATTTTATCATACAGGGAATTGAAAATGCGGAAAAGCAGAAAGAAGATTTTTGGAATACCATTAATGGTAATAAGGTAAATGTGAATATTTTAAAAGATGATGATGTTTATGTAGTAGAAGAGGGTGGAATCAGTCTTGTTGTAATTCATGTCCCGAGAGCAGAATTTAATATGCGTCCGGTGTATGTAGGCGAAAATCCATATAAGGGAACCTTTAAGAGGAATCATGAGGGTGATTATCATGCAACATTGCATGAAATCAGAGGTATGATTCGAGATCAGAATCCTGATGGTAACGACAGTATGATTTTGGAATATTATACAATGGATGATATTGATAAGGAGACTCTCAGAAAATATCGCCAAATATTTGAAATTAGAAATGATGGACATGTATGGAATTCTCTTGATGATAAATCATTTCTTGAAAAACTTGGAGGGTATAGACGTGATCGTAAAACCAGTGTTGAGGGACTTACACTTGCTGGATTTATGATGTTTGGAAATGGGCAGGCGATTAGAGAAGAGTTTTCTAATATTTTTATGGATTATCGAAATGAGACAGAAGTAACAGTTGATGTTCGTTGGAACGACAGAATTACTTATGATGGAACATGGGAAAATAATCTGTTTAATTTCTTTTCGAAGGTTACGCCTAAATTAACGGAAGATTTGCCAAAGCCATTTAAACTAGAGGGGATTCAACGTATTGATGAGACGATGATTCATAAAGCGATACGTGAGGCCTTTGTTAATCTTATTATCCATGCAGATTATCTGATGGATGCAGGAACTCTGAAGATTATTAAAAGAAATAAGAGCTTTGAATTTACCAATCCGGGTATTTTGAAATTGCCGTTAGAGGATATTTTTCGTGGTGGTAATTCAAAGCCACGAAATCCACATATGCAAACCATGCTTAGAATGGTAGGCTTTGGAGATAATGCAGGTTCTGGCTTTCCTACGATTCTTGCTACTTGGGAAGCAGAGGGGTGGACTCAGCCAGAGCTTGTAGAGAATACTAGTTTGAATCAGGTGACACTTGTGTTGCGCATGATGCCATCATGGTTAATAAAGTTGCAGGAGTTGGAGGTACAGATAGTAGAAAAATTGGATGCCTCGCCAGAACAGCTTCACGCAATTAAGGAAAATTTAGAGAAAGCAATTGGTAATATTTCTATTTCTAAAACAGAAGGGGTGGAAATTGCAATTGATACATTTGCTAAAAGTATTTCTGGCATGCCTAAATTACAGTTTGAAGCTATTAGAAAAGCATTGATGGATGTTGAAAAACAAGGAAATGTAATTGCTGCTTCTGCAAAACTGTTAGCAGAAAAATTAGCAGAAAAATCAGCAGAATCAGCAGAAAAATCAGCAGAATCAATTGCTAATGAATTATCAAAGAGACAAAAACAAATACTTGAATATATGGAGACCGGAGTATTATATAGCACAGAGGAAATTGCGATTGCAATCGGATTGAAAGGTCCTCGCACAAGACAGCTGTTAAATGAACTTGTAGCAATGGGAGTAGTTGACTGCACTGCAGTTACCAAAAACAGAAGATATATAAAAAGGTAGCATTATGGAGGGAAGGGGATAAATTTGTGTGCAACCTTGTTTTGCCAGAAAAAGTAACTGATGACTAAAAACTCTTTCGAGAAATGGGATTTTGTGAGAGGGTAATAGTAGAAAAGAGAATCCATATAAAAAACAATGATTGCTATTAGAGTAATCTGAGGTGAACGAAGATAAAGAAAAGGGAAAAGATAAGATTAAAAAATTAGACATTACCCAGAAAACTACCCAGAAAAATCGTCTAATACCAAAAAATAGGATTATTGAGATTATGAGAAATAATCCAGAGGTTATACAGGCGGAAATGGCTTCTTTGTTAGATATTACGATCGACGGGGTGAAATATCAGATTAAAAAGATGAAAAAAGAAGGACTGATAAAACGAGTTGGTGGTGATCGGGGTGGGCACTGGGAGGTGCAATGATGGTCGTATAATGTTTTGCAAAGAGATTTCGAAAACAAGAGGATAAGAACGATGAAGATTGCAGTTTGTGATGATGAAAAAATCTTCCGCGATGAGATAGCGGAGATTTTGTATGAACATTTTGGAAAGCTGGATACGGATATTGTGATGTATGAAAGCGGGGAACAGCTTCTTGGGGATGTCGGAACGGGGAAAACTCCAGAGGTTTGTTTTCTGGATATTGAAATGCCCGGGGCAGATGGATTTGAGACCGCAAAAAAGGTCAGGAAAATGCTTCCGGAGCTTCCTGTTATTTTCCTGACCAGTCATACGGAACGGGCAATGGACGGCTATGAGGTCAAGGCGTTCCGGTTCCTCGCAAAGCCGGTAAACAGCGAGAAGCTGATCCATGCCATAGAGGATCTGCAGGATGAAATGTCTGCCGGTAAAAATATTTTTATACATTCCGACGGTGAGGATATCATTCTTGATACAGACAAGATCATTTATATCGAAGCCCAGAACAACTGTGTGAGATATGTATCGAATCAAAAGGAATATTTGGTGCGAGAGAAGATTTCTTCTGTGGAAAGGGAGCTTAAGGAAATGAGATGTCCGTTCTTTAGGATACATAGAGGTTATCTTGTAAACCTTAAGCATGTGACACGGCATCTGCATGGGGAAGTGTTCATGGATAATGACGAGGTGCTGCCTCTTGCGAGGACCTGTGCCGCGGCTTTTAAGGAAAAGCTTCTGGAGTATGTGAGAAGAAGCGCAAGATAAAATAAAAGCATTTTGCAACTTGATTGTATCCCCAAAAAAGGACATTTGTAAGGGGAAATCACATGAAATGTACCAGAAAGGACCACTATGAGAGAAATTGCATATAATTTTTTCTATTATTTTTTTGAAGGAACATCAATTAATATATCCGTGTGGCTTTTAGTCACACGATTTTTTGGTTATCCCGTCAGAAGGCCGCATTCTGTCATAAAGGTCTTTACGGGCTGTACGATATTCTATGTTTTTTTGGGAGTTTTTCTGAATTACAGCTTTTCCCGCGAAGGGGAAAGGAAGGCAATCAATGGATTTTTGCTCCTGTTTCTGCTTATTTATATGACGGTTTTGACAGAGGAGAAAAAATTCAAGGCTTTTTTTCTTGCACTCTGTGCCTGCAATATGTATACGGTCTTTGTGAGTATTAGCTATGTGTTTGAGAATGTTCTTGCAGCTATTATGAGGAGCCCCGGAACGATGACGGAGAGCTTTCTGCTTCTTATGCATCCTATGATTCTGCTTATCCTATGGGGTCTGTCTGTGCTTTCGGGAAAAAGAAGAAAAAAGCCGATGGCATTTTCTTTAGTGGCAGCAGCATTTCTTTTGATGGTTCTTACGGATAATCTGATCACCGCATTGCTGCCGGAAAAATATATTGGTGATCAGCCGTTATTTTCTTTTCGGGTGCTTTACGAGGGGGAACGGTCGGATGCTGTAGGAAGTCTGTTTCTGCTGTGCATTTTCATTTTACTGTTTATCGTATGTCTGATTTATATTATTAAGGAATCGGAGGCCCTGTATTTCCGGGAGAAAAATGCAGTGAGTGAACATTATCTTGAAATACAGAGGGTGCATTATGAAAGGCTGACAGCTTCTAACCGGGAAATGAAAAAAATACGGCATGACATGAAGAATCATGCCTATTGTCTGGCGGAGCTTTATGAGAAGGGAAACTATGATGAGCTTGGAGCGTATATCGGCGATATGGCGGCAAGGGTTGAGCAGGCGGATACAGAGGTACATACCGGGAATGAGATTGCAGATGCCATTATATCAGAGAAGAAGAGAAGGGCAGAAGAAAGCGGGATTGCATTTTCTGTGGAGGGAGGTCTTGGCAGCAGACAGCTTTCGGCTCTTGATACCTGTACGATCCTTGCGAACACGCTGGATAATGCGATAGAGGCTTCTCTTGAGCTTCCGGAGGCGCAGAGGAGGATTTCTTTATCATTTCGGAAAAATGATCATTTTATTATGATCACCTGTGAGAATAATACGGCAGAGCGTGTGGAGATTGCGGAAGGAAATGTATCTACAACGAAAAGTGACAGGGACAATCACGGATACGGTATCATCAATGTGCGTGAAACGGTTGAAAAAAATGGAGGAGAATATGTGCTCACCTTTGAGGAAGAAAACGGAGAGGGCTATGCGGGAGTATTCAGAAGTGAGGTGTTTCTGCCGATTTTGGAAAAATAAAATTTTTTTAAAATTTATGAAACCCTGCTTCTTTTTTTACGGGATATATAGTAAGGAGCTTAAAATGATACCGGAGGGATGCGTATGAAGGATGAGGAGATTGTGGCACTTTACTGGGAACGGGACGAGCAGGCGGTTCTTCAGACAAAGGAAAAATATGAGCATTATCTGACGAAAATTTCTTATAATATTCTTGCGGATCTGGAGGATTGCAGGGAGTGTGTGAATGACACCTATCTGGCTGCATGGAATTCAATGCCGGAGCATAGGCCGAATGTACTTTCTACTTATTTGGGAAGGATGATCCGCCAGATTTCGATTGATGTTTTTCGAAAGAAAACCAGTCAGAAAAGACGCGATTCGGAATATGCATTGTCATTAGAAGAATTGGAGGATGTGGTCAGCGGGGGAGTATCCCCGGAGCAGGCATTGGAGGCAGACAGATTGAAGGAAAGTCTTAGCTCCTTTCTTCGTGGACTTTCCGGTGAGGAGAGAAAACTTTTTATCGGGCGGTATTATTTTTTTGACTCCTTAAAGCGGACGGCGGATTATCTGGGAATGAGTGAAGGGAAAGCAAAGAGCATGCTTTACCGCATCCGGATGCGCCTGAAAGAATATCTCGTAAAGGAGGGGTTTGAGCCATGAGAAGTGAGGAAATTTTAGATGCTCTCGGAAGCATTGATGACGATCTGATCGAACAGGTGAATGGATTAAGGGAAAGTAAAAAGAAAAGAGGCAGAAGGTGGATTTTACAGACGGCTGTGGCTGTGGCAGCATGTTTTTGCCTTGTCGTAGTCGGGGGAAAGGTGTGGGATTCTTTCAGATTGGGAGGAAATCCGGGAAATTTGGGGACAGCGAATGGTGCCGGAGATGGAGAGACATATGACTGCTATACCGGTCCGGTTTTTCCTCTTTCGACTCTGGAAGAGTGTCCCGGATTAAGTGCAGAGAGAAATATTGATTTTGATTTCTCACCATACAAAACGAAGGTTGAAAACATAGACGGAGAAAAGTGGGAACAGTATGATTCAAAGAGCATCATTACGGACGAATATCAGGTAAAAAATTCTTCCCCGGAAGAGAAAACGGTTACATTTCTTTATCCGGTCGCAGGAAGTCTGGATAACGAGCCGGAGGAAAATCCGGTAGTGAGGATTGACGGAAAAGAAGCAGAGACAGAGCTTCATATCGGACCGTGCCCGGCAGAAATCTCAGGAGCAGGAGAGGACTTAGAGGAATTAAATTCTTGGAAAGAATATAAAGCTCTGGTGGAGTCAGGTTATCAGAGGATGGCTTTTGATGCTTTTCCGGTGCTTGACAAACGGGTGATCGTCTATGAGCTGAGTCAGATGCATGGTGAGGAGAGTGAGGAGGCACCGGCGCCGGCGCTCAATCTGGAGTTTCGTACCGATTTCAAACACACACAGCTTTTTTCTTATAATTTCAATGGAGAGGAAAATGATTATGATTCTGGAAAATGTTCAAGAGGCATATTCATTTCTCAGGATGAGTCCGGTAAGGATGAAAAAGCGTATCTGATCGTATTGGGCGAGGATATTAAAGAGCCTGTTTTGCAAGGCTATACCGATATGGGATTTGAGAAAAAAATGGAGCAGGCAGGCGGCACATTAAAAAGATATGAATGCAGTCTGGATGAAATTTTTTCAAACATTGTGAAAGAAGATCTTGCCAAAGAAAAAGGGTGGAAGAATAGTGATTTTTCAGATATTCCGATAGAAACCTTTATTTCACTTGCTGCAGAGCAGTTAGATGGGGAAATCGGTATTTTCAGGAAAAATGCGGACGGAGAATATTACAACGGAAGTTTAGAGGAGCTTTTTATGAATGTCTACAGCTGCAGTCGCATCATGTATCTGACCTTTGATGTAAAGCTTCCGGGGGAGGGCTCTGTTACCATTACGGCATCCATGCGCAGGGAGGCAAGCACAGACAACGCGGGAAGCATAGAGCAGCGAAACGCTTATGATATGGTGACGAGGCTTGGAAGTGTGCTGGATTTTACAGAGCAGAGTGCTTCCGTTACAAATGCGGAATATATTGAAATCACAAAACAGAATTTCGGATTTGCTCCGGAAAAAGGGATTACCAAAGTCACGCTTGATCTGAAAAAGGAGCATTATTTTATGGAGGTACAGAAAAAGTTGCAAAGGTAGGAAACATGTGCGAAAATACTGCTTATACAGAATTTTCAGGAAAAGAGAGGAAAGAAACATATGCTTTATATCATGCGGCACGGCAGAACGGATTGGAATGAGCTGCATAAATTGCAGGGGAGGACGGATATTCCTTTGAATGAAGAGGGAAGAGAGATGGCGAGGCAGGCAGCAGCAAGATACAGGGAGGTGCATCTTGATGTCTGCTATTGCTCGCCGCTTTTGCGGGCGAAGGAAACGGCTAAGATTTTGTTGGACGGCAGAGGGATTCCGATCATACCGGATGACCGGCTGAAGGAAATGAGTTTTGGCATATATGAGGGGGTTCAGGATTCTTTTCAGATACCGGATTGCCCGATCAATGTGTTTTTCAAGGAACCTGCAGCTTATAAAGCCGTAGAAGGGGGAGAGAGCTTTGAAGAGCTGTTTGCGCGGACAGGCTCTTTCTTAAAGGAAAAAGTGGAACCGGAACTAAAGGAGAATAAAGATGTCCTGATTGTCGGACATGGAGCGATGAATTCCAGTATCATATGCCAGATCAGGGATATTCCGTTGGAAAGGTTCTGGGAGGAAGGGATTGAAAACTGCAGATTGATTAAATTATTATGATGCCAAGGAGGGGGATATGAAAAAGACTGCGGATGCCGTTCTGTTTGACTTGGACGGAACATTGACGGATACGGAAAAATATTACCAGATCGTATGGCCGGAGGCATTAGAGCATTTCGGATATCATGCGGAGCCTTGGATGCCTTTAGAGCTTCGTTCGCTCGGAAGACCGTTTGCGCCCTTAAAGTTCAAGGAATGGTTCGGTGAGGATTTTGATTATATGACCGTGCGTGATTACCGGAAGGGGTTAATGGAGCAGATGCTTGATAAGCACGGGATTCCATTAAAACCGGGTGCTGCAAAAATCCCTCATTGGTTAAGGGAACAGGGGATTCTGACTGCTGTTGTGACGGCAAATGATGAGGAGAGAACGAAAAGATATCTTGAGAGGATCGGGCTGTCCGGGTGCTTTGATGAGCTGGTCTGTGCAAATATGGTGGAAAAAGGCAAACCTGCGCCGGATATTTACCGGTATGCCTGTGAAAAATTAAGAATAGAGCCGGGGTCTGCATTTGCGGTCGAGGATTCGCCAAATGGTGTGCTGAGTGCTTATCGTGCCGGACTTAGGGTGATCATGGTGCCGGATCTGACGGAACCGGATGAAAACTTACAGGAAATGCTGTATGCAAGACTGGATACACTGCTGGAAATAAAGGAGCTGTTTTTGTAGAATTTTGTAGAATTTGTTTCTAAAATTAATTATTTCGTAATATTTTTTTAAAAAAGTTGTAAAAAAGACTTGCCATTTTTTACAAAAGTGTATATAATAACCGAAGGTATTTATGGGATAATGTATTTTGGGAATAATTATATGGGGAAGGGAGTGGATGCTTAGAAACAGGCAGGAAAGGAAGTTCTTATGAAACGAAGTTGTATTATTTCTATGATGATCGCAGTATTTGTGTTTATCGGATTGATGACACTGACAGAGGTTCAGGCGGATGCTGCGAGTTATGTACCGATCAGAGGAGTCAGAAAAATCACAAAGAACAAAGAGGCGATTGCCAGAAAGAAAAAACTGAATAGGAAGATTAAAAATACAAAAAAGAAACTTTCTTCTGCGAAAGAGTATACAGAAAAGTTAAAGAAAGAATTATCAGATTATCAAAGACTCAGTCAGTTGACAGATGTCTTTGGGAATATTATTCTTACCGATGAACAGAGCTATCGGATTTTAAATTCTGTGACGGATTTTGACGGATATTTTAAAAATATGCTCAATAGAAATGAAGAGGACAAAAATCTCATTTCTTTAAATCGTCAAACCGCATCTTTGAATAGTTCGGATATTTCAACATTAAATACATTAGGATTCAATCAAAAAGAAACCGTGGTGACTCTTCAGGTGAATGGAGCAGAAACCGTAGATATGAATGTCTATATTTCAAATATGATTCAGCAAAAACAACAAAAGATCCAAAAAATTGAGAAACAGATGCAGGCAGCACAAAAGAAAATTCATGGATGGAAAAAGAAAGCGAAAAAAATAGTTACAGCGAATATTGTATTCAATTCGAGCAATGTTACGGAGCTTTCTCATATTTCAAAGAAGCAGATGAGAAAAATATTAAAGGGAACAAAACTGGCGCGTTATGCGGATGTTTATGTAAATATTGAAAAAAAATACGGAATCAATGCAGTTGCATTCTGCTCTATTTCTGCTTTGGAAAGCGGATGGGGTGAGAGTAGAAGAGCAAAATACGATCACAATTATACCGGCTTTGGTGTATATTCCGATCATGCACGCGGAATCAATGCATCCTCCGGTGAGAAAAATCTGTATATGACAGCAAAGCATCTGGCAAAATGCTATCTGCATAAGGGGGATCAGTATTATCATGGAAAGAGTCTGTTAGGACTTAATAAATCCTATTCCGGAGCCTGCGGATGGGCAAGAGAGGTGGAGGATATCGGTATCCGTTTAATGAATCGCTTTTGATTCACGCCTATGTGCACACACGAATTCACATCATGCAGAAAATCCGGGAAGGTAGAGTTTAGCATGGTGAAATGTGAACGATGTTGATTATACTATTAACGATTAGATTTGCCGTTTTTTGTAAAACAGCATCTTATTGTCTGTGTTGTTAAAAAACTGGCAAATGTTATTAGAAGTATTTATAGAGCAGGAGTGGAAAAAGTGCTTCTTCTGCTCTATTTGTGGTTGAAAAAATTAAAAGTATGTGAAACTTTTTTGTTGCTTTCGGTGTCTAACAGTTAAAAGCTTTTAAAATGGAGGTTCGAACCGAAACGAAGGGAGGAGAGGAGTTTGAAATTTTCCCGGGGGAAAAAACATGATGCAAAAGAAGAAGCAGTGGAGAAGCTTTTGTGCGAAAAGTATAACAGCTATTATCGTATGGCAATGAGTTATGTGCACAATGAATCCGATGCGATGGATATCGTGCAGGAGGGTGCATATAAGGCAATTAAAAACAGCAGCTCTTTGAAGGAGCCTGCCTTTGCGGGAACATGGCTTTACCGGATCATGTTAAATGAGGTGTATCGTTTTCTGGACAAGAGGAAAGTGATTTCTTTTGATGAGGAAGCAGCGGAAAAGCTCAGCTATGAAGACCAGTATGAAAATATTGATCTGAAAAGGGCATTGGAGAGTATGCCTGCGGAGGACAAGGCGGTTATTGAACTGAAATATTTTGAAGAGTTAAAACTGGAGGAGATTGCCGATATTTTAGAGGAAAATGTAAATACGGTAAAGAGCAGGTTGTACAGAGGGCTTAAGAAGCTTCGTATCCGGCTGCAGGAAGAAGATCAATAGATAGGAGGGTTCTTATGGAAGAGAGGGATAAAGAAAAAATTGATTTTTTGAAACAGGATTATGAAACGGTTTTAATGAACGAAGAACAACTCCACCGCATGAGGGATGCGATGGAGAAGGGGAGAGAGGAGAAGAGGGGCATGAAAAAAATAAAATATATCAGGAATACAGGACTTGTGGCGGCTGCGGCTCTTGTGCTCGTGGCACTGCCGAACACTTCTGCAAAGATTGCGGAAGCTATGGGAAATATGCCGGTGTTCGGCGGAGTTTTTCAGGCTGTGACATTCCGGGAATATCACTATGAGGATGAAAAGCATTTAGCGGATGTCAGTGTCTCTAAACTGGAGACCGTATCGGAAGGCAAGGCAGTGGAAGCTACGAAAAATACTGTGGATGAGATCAATGCTGAGATAGAAAAATATACGGAAAGGTATATCAGGCAGTTTAAGGCTGATATGAAAAAAGACGGGTATCAGTCACTACAGATACGCTCGGAGAACATTTCAGAGTCTGACCGGTATTTCGTACTTAAATTAACTGCGGTTCAGACGGAAGCAGATAGTTATGAGGTGTCCCGTTTTTATACGATCGATCTGAACACGGGAAAAAGAATTGCTCTGGCAGATCTGTTTGCAAAGGACAGCGACTATATCGGAGTGATCAGTGAGAATATTAAAGCCCAGATGCGTGAGCAGATGAAGTCGAGTGAAGATGTAGATTACATGATTGACAGTGAAGATTTCCCGGAAGATGATTTTAAGTCCATAAAAGAGGATACAAACTTTTATGTAAATGATAAAAACGAGGTTGTGATCTGCTTTGATCAGGGGGATGTTGCGCCGATGTACATGGGTTCTGTAGAATTTGTGATTCCGTCTGAGGTGCTGAAAAATATCAGAGTAAACTAATGCCGAAGGAAAAACGAAGCTTTCCGGGCTTTGCCTGTATTGATTTAGAACAAAGTTTTTATGAAAGGACATGAGGTAGTGTTATGACAGTACATCCGATTCCACCGGTGTTTGATGCCGATTCAAAAATATTGATCTTAGGGAGCTTCCCGTCTGTCAAGTCCAGAGAATCCGGGTTTTTCTACGGGCATCCGCAGAACCGCTTTTGGAAGGTGCTGGCGGCGGTTTTTGAAGATGAGCTTCCGGGAACGATTGAGGAAAAAAAGGCATTTCTGCTTCGGAATCATACAGCGGTATGGGATGTTATAGCCTCCTGTGATATCAAAGGTTCGTCGGACGCAAGCATTAAAAATGTGACGGAAAATGATCTGACAAAAATATTAAAAGCGGCAGATATCCGGCAGATTTTTGTCAATGGAAGGACGGCAGAAAAAATGTATTGGAAATATACGGAACCCATAATAAAAAGACCGTGTATCTGCCTGCCGTCTACCAGTCCCGCAAACGCAGCATGGAGTCTGGAACGACTGACTGCAGCGTGGAGTGCGGCTATTCTGGGGACGGAGGACTGAAAGTTTGCATCATTTGTTTATAAAATTTTCAGCAATTGTAAAAAAAAAATAAAATATAACCATAAAAATCATCTCTTTAACAGTCTAATCATTGTAAAAAGATTTTAGGATTTACAGTAAAAAAGTCCGGACTTTAAGCGTGAATCAAGACTGAGGGAGGTGATTTTTTGGTACAGACAGTAGAGCAAAGCGGATGGGAGGTGCTTTCTTTGGAGAGGCAGTCACAGACGGAAAAGAAGGAGGAACAAAAGAATAGGACAGAAAAGCTGACCGAGCTTTTTTCGACATATAGTGATGAAATTCTCAGAATGTGTTTTCTATATCTGAAGGATTATCAGCTTGCAGAGGATGCTGTGCAGGAGACCTATCTGCGGGTTTTTTGCACACAACCGGAATCACGGATGCAGAATTAAAGTTTTCTCAGGCACGCGTCACTTTTATAATAATCTCTCCCCGACAAACAAAAAGTTTTAAATACCTTAGATAAGAGGTAATTCAAAAGCTTCACAACACCTTGTAAGTGGCAGGGATATCTGTTAAAATTGTAACATTAGAATTTGTATGTTTCAACAGGTAAAACCACAGATGAGAGAGGGAGCGTTATGAACTTTTTAGAGGAAAGAATTGTAAAGGACGGAGGTGTGAAGGAAGGGAATGTTTTGAAGGTTGACCGGTTTTTGAATCACCAGATGGACATTGAGCTTTTTAATGAAATGGGAAAGGAGTTTTATAAAAGATTTGAAGGAAAAAAAATCAATAAAATTTTGACGATTGAGGCTTCGGGAATCGGGATTGCCTGTATCGTGGCACAGTATTTTCATGTGCCTGTTGTCTTTGCCAAGAAAGCAAAGAGCATCAACATTGAAGGAGAATCCTATGTGGCGGATGTGGAGTCTTTTACACATAAGGTTAAGAATCAGGTGATCGTGTCAAAGAAGGTGCTTTCACCGGAGGATCGTGTGCTGATCATTGATGATTTTTTAGCGAATGGATGTGCTCTTTTGGGGCTGATTTCCATTATACAGAGTGCAGGTGCTTCCGTGGAGGGAATCGGAATTGCGATTGAAAAGGGGTTTCAACCGGGCGGTACGGTGATCAGAAATCTCGGTTATCAGCTTGAATCGCTCGCTATCGTAGAGTCGATGGATGAAAAGACGGGGGAAATCGTCTTTCGAGAACAATAATATGCGAAGGTGAGAATAGATTCTGTAAAGATGAAGCAGAAGAAAATCAAACAAGTAAAATATCATATAGTCTATTTATGATATACCAGAAAGCTGAAAAAGGAGATCATCATGTCAGAGAAAAGTACAAAGGAAGCAGTTTTAGAAAATATTTATAAGCTGGATGGAAAGGTGCCGGTCGGGGCTGCGGTTCCGTTTGGATTACAGCATATTTTGGCAATGTTTGTGGCAAATATTGCCCCGATTGTCATTGTGGCGGGAGTATGCGGGTTTTCTACGGCAGAGGTGGCAAAGCTCATCCAAAGCGCAATAATCATAGCGGGAATTGGTACGCTGATCCAGTTATTTCCCCTGTGGCGGATTGGTTCCGGGCTGCCGATCGTTATGGGGATCAGTTTTACCTTTGTCAATATCTTTTGCTATTTAGGACCGATTTACGGATATGAAACCATTATGGGAGCGGTTCTGATTGGTGGTATTATTGAGGGGATTTTAGGGTTATTTGCAAAATATTGGATGAAAATTATTGCACCGATTGTGTTTGCATCTGTGGTGACGGCAATCGGATTTTCACTTCTTCCGGTCGGAGCTGCCTCGTTCGGTGGTGGAAACGGGGCAGAAAATTTTGGTTCAATGAAGCATTGGATTTTGGGGACGGTCACATTGCTTGTCTGTCTTTTGTTTCATATTTTTGCAAAAGGATTTCTAAAACAATTGTCTGTACTGGTCGGATTATTTGTCGGTTATATCATTGCGATACCGATGGGAATGGTTGATTTTTCCGGAATTTTGGATGGTGGAATCATCGCACCGCCGCGTATTTTACCATATCACTATGAATTTAATATCAAGGCGATCGTTGCCGTGACCTCGATTTTTTTAGTGTCGGCGACGGAGACGATTGGGGATACTTCGGCTCTTGCGAATGCAGGACTTGACCGGGATGTGACAGAGAAAGAGCTGCAGGGCTCGATTGCCTGTGACGGCTTTATCAGTGCGTTGTCTTCGCTGTTTGGATGTCTGCCGATTACTTCTTTTTCACAGAATGTCGGACTGGTCGCGATGACTAAGGTCGTCAACCGGATCGCGATTGCAACAGGGGCGGTTATTATGATTCTGGCAGGATTTTTTCCGATCCTCGGTAATCTTTTGGCAACGCTTCCGGATGCCGTTCTGGGCGGGTGTACGATCATGATGTTTGGAAATATTGTGGTCAACGGTATCCGCATGATCGGAGGCTGTGGATTTTCCCAGAGAAATATTACGATCATTGCGCTCTCCTTAGGGGTCGGAATCGGCTTTACGGAAATGCCGGAGCTTTTTAAAGTTTTTCCGATGCTGATACAGAACATTTTTGCACAGAACTGCGTAGCTGTGGTGTTTGTACTGGCAATTATTTTGAATCTGGTGCTGCCGAAGGAGAAGGAGTCAGAAATTTGAAAGGTGTACTATGCAAAGTTTTGCCGCTCTGGTAATTGAAGGGTGTTTATTCTGGAAACCGTACTAGTATAGCTGTTTAGAAAATATTTAAAAATTGTTATATTATTAGTTTAATATCTGCCATACTACTCATCCATAAATTCCACATGACCGTTTTTAATGTCGTAAATTGCTCCGACAACATCAACTTCGGAAAGCTTGATTTCTTCGTGCCCGTCGAAAGCCTTTTTAATGGTTTCTACGCCTTTCTTTACATTTAATCCGCATGCTTTGTAGTCATCCTTTTCGCCGCCGATCGCAGAGAGGATTGCATCTGTGAGGAATTTGATATTTCCCTCTGCTCCTCCACCGATTGCTGCGCCGACTGCGCCGCAGTTGGTATGTCCGAGAACCATGATGACTTTACAGCCTAAGTGACCTGTGGCATATTCGATACTTCCGAGCACATGATCTCCGATTACATTTCCGGCAACACGGATCTTGCAGCCAGGTAGTTTTTGTTTCCTGTCTTCATTTTGGCAATAATCTCTTCGCTTTTGTACATAAGATTTCTCCCTCCTTCAGTTATATTTCATGAATTTTGTTGCTTTTATTGTCCTATGATTTTGTTTTTTTTTGTCAAGAGTTACTGTACAGAATCAGAAATTGTGCGGAAAATCTGAAGAACGTTTGCTGGCGGGAATTCTATAAGGGTTGTTTTTCACATCGGAAATTGGTAAAATATCTTTCAGGGAATTTTATCGTAATGGGAGCATTTTGAAGAGATGAATATCCGATATGATTTTTCGGGAAATTATAAGCCTGAAAAGTTAGAATTTGAGTCAAAATTTCAAGAGGAGCATCCGGGGAAGGTTTTGGGAGTCGATATTATATTTTCAGAACTCTCGGAGGAGC
>CADBMH010000252.1 GCA_902795705.1 uncultured Lachnospiraceae bacterium
AGCTTTTGACAAAGAATCCTCCCAGACTGCATCAGGATAAAAATCCCTTAACTCCTCTTTTATTCCCTTTCGTATGAAAGGAACGATGTTTCCTCTGTCCTCCGCTTCGGAAAGAATATTTGTAATATCCAGATAAATCACATTATATTTGTTCAAATGCTCCTTGTAGGTCTCATCTGCCGCAATCTCAAGGTCGTCAAAAAGCTTTCCGGAATCACAGGTTTTATCATAATAGGCACAGAGCATTTTTGCTGCAGTGGATTTCCCGAAGCGGCGGGGTCTGCTGATCAGACTTAACTTTTTTACGGTTCCAATCGTCTGGTTTACCACACGGATCATTCCGCTCTTATCGACATACTCGGATCTTCTGCAGGTACGAAACCCTTCGTTCCCGGGATTTATATACATAGCCATGTGAGATACCTCCTCCTGTTCTTTTTTCATTATAGTCTATTTCGATAAAATGCCGGTCTTTGACCTCAAGTATATAGTAGCATTTGGATATTTGAAAATCAAGGCGGCAGCCGGAATAAAAAAATTTAAAAAAAATAAAAAAAATATGAAAAAAACTTTTTTTGGTAGTACTGTGGTAGTATTTTGTGTGGTATAATACAAATGTCCTCTGTATGATGTCTGTTCCGTGGAAAGTGGATCACGCTTTTTACGGTCGGCAAACAGCAGGAACTAATCATTTTAGGATTTCATAAAAAGGAGGAAGCAAAAATGGATATTAAGAAAACACAGGATGGAAGCAAACTTTTGGTGGCAGTGGAAGGAAGACTGGATACCACGACGGCACCGCAGCTTGAGAAAGAGTTCAAAGAGAGTTTAGACGGAATTACCGATCTTACCGTCGATTTCCAGAATCTGGAGTACATTTCATCTGCAGGTCTGCGTGTGCTTCTGTCTGCACAGAAGACGATGAATAAGCAGGGCGGCATGGTGATCAAGGGAGCAAATGATGTTCTGATGGAGATTTTTGAAGTGACAGGATTTGTGGATATCCTGAATATTGAAGGGGCATAAAAAAGTTTTGTGTTAAAAATCTAAAAATATGAGCCGGCATGAAAGGTGGGAAAGGGTGAAAGACTTTTATGAATCATATTCAAAATGAGTTATATTCCCTGATCACGGGGGAGTTTATAGAAGGGGAAACAGAGTTGGATCTTCTTTCGAGAAGGGCATTTGCACATATTCTCAGAAAGAAGGCAAAAAGGCTGATCAGGCAAAATAATTATCCGCCTCTGACCGAAGAGGAACTTAGACAGGTCAGGGAATATTACAGAGGCTATCCTTCCGCATCACCGCTCTATCACAGAGTCTGCAAGGGGAAGAACGGGAAATTCTATCCGGAATATATCCCGGAGGAACTGTATTACGGGTATATTGAGCCGTATTATTCGGGGCGTGTTGCGTCCAGATATGTAGACAATAAATGTGACTATTACCGGATGTTTGCGGGACTTAAGCAGCCGGAGTTAGTCTGCATGAGGTCGAAGGGACTTTGGATGAACGGAAATATTCAGCCGGTTACGAAAAAAGAAGTGTTAAAATGTCTGCAGGCAGATGGCGAGATGGTCTTAAAACGTGCGGAAAATTCAGAAGGTGGCGCAGGTGTCCATTTTATGGCACAGGAAGACCGGCTGAAAACCTTTTGCAGACTGATCAAAACGATTCCGTGTGATGTGGTTGTGCAAAAAGCTTTAGAGCAGCATGAAGCATATTCTGCCCTGCATCCGGAGTCGGTCAATACACTTCGCATCATGTCGCTTTTAGAGCCGGACGGAGTTCATATCTTAGCTACCTGCCTTCGGATTGGAGTAGGAACAAGCCGGATGGACAACAGCAGCAGCGGCGGCTTTTTTGTAGGCGTTCACGACGACGGGAGACTGGGAGGGCTTTCGATTTTTGACAGTGGTGAGAAAATTGAAAAACATCCGGATCTGGGGTATGTGATTTCGGAACAGAAGATTCCTTATGTTGACCGAGCCCATGCGTATGTAAAAAAGGCACATCCGTGTATCAGCAGATTTCGTCTGGTCGCATGGGATATTGCCCTGGACCAAGAGGGAGAACCGAATCTTATTGAAGTGAACCTGACATTAGGGGCAATCGATGATGTGCAGGCCTGTACCGGTCCGCTTTTTGGTACACAGACGAAAAAAATATTAAAGGAAGTATTTGGAACATGATGGAGCGGAATGATATCTTTTTGAGAAAAGAATATGAAAAAGCACTATTTCCGATTATGTTTTCGGTATTGGGAGGAACAATCAATGCATTGATTGACAGCGCGTTTGTGTCACAGAGCATTGGTTCAAAGGCTCTGGCTGCTGTCAATATGAGCATGCCTGTATATCTGGTACTGTGTGTGATCGGCGTACTTTTATCCGGCGGTGCCTCTCTTCTTTCTGCGCAGGCTGCGGGAAAAGAGAATATGGAAAGAGCGTGCAGGATTTATCATACTGCAATCCTTTGGTATGTGATTTTTGGCGTGCTTCTGACCGTGGCAGGTGTTTTTTGTGCTTCTCCTGTTTCTTATGCGATGTCGCAGGGCGGAGAACTGTATCCCTATGTTTATGACTACACATTTATCACTTTGCTTGGTACGATACCGACAATCATGGTGTATCTTCCTCTCGACTATCTGCAGCTGGAAGGAAAAAACCGTGATATTTCTATTATGATGGGGATTATGGTAGGAACAGATATCCTGTTTGATTATCTGTTCCTGTTTGTATTTTCCTTTGGAATCAGGGGTGCGGCTATTGCAAGCGTGGTTTCTACGCTTCTGGCATGTGCGTATGGTTTTTTTGCTTTGGAGCGGGGATTTTCGAATTATCATTTTCATATAAAGCAGTTAAGCTTTTATGAAACCTGGAAGATTTTTCAAATGGGTTCACCGCTTGCAGTGGGAAATCTGGTGGATGCCTTAAAGCTGTTGCTTTTGAACGGAGTGATCTTAAAGGCGCTTGGGGCGCCCGGTGCTGCAGTGTGGGCTGTGATCAACAGCTTATCTGAGCTTTCTATGACGATTTCATCCGGTGTGCCGCAGACGGCATCGCCGATGATCGGGGTGTATTTTCCGTCGAAAGAAAACAATGCAATCAGGACACTTATGCGTCTACAGCTGGTCTGGGGGATGATCCTCATGGGAATCTATAGTGCAGTGATCCTGATCCTGCACCAGCCGATTGCCATGCTTTTTGATGTAAAGGAGTCGCTGCTTCTGCCGATTCTTTGTCTGGCTGTGTATCTGCTGATCGATCTGGTATGCAGTATCTGGATCAGCGAGCTGCGTGCTACGAATCAGCTCATATTATCAAATATTATGAATTTTTTCAGGAAATTTGCAATGCCGGTGCTGGCAGCGATTATCATCTATTTGAAGGAGTGGTATCTATGGCTTTTTCTGCCTGTGGGTGCAGTGCTTTCCGTATTGATCGGCTGGCTCTTTGTAGCATTAGTAAGGATTCGTGCGACAAGAAAGACCGGATATCCGCTGTCGGGAATTCTGCTTTTGGATGATCACCTGACAAGGGAACATCTGGTTTTGGATTTTTCCATTGAACCAAATGTGGAAGCAGTTTGTGATGCTGCAGAGCGGATCAGTGAATTCTGCGAGATCAATCAGATGGATAAGAAGCTTTTGATGCGTCTTTCCCTTGCCATAGAGGAGTTTCTTACTCTTTTGGTACAGAAGTCACATGATTTGAAGAGTGTGGATCTCAGGGCATTTGTTCTTGAGGATAGTACGGGAATACAGGTTCGCTACAGTGGGGAGAAGTATAATCCTTTTGAGGGGGACGAGGAGGATGAAGAGCTTTTAATGGGGGTACAGATGCTGGAAAAATTATCGGAGATTGTCACGCATTATTATTCGCTTGGCTTCAATACCATTCATATCTTTTTTGAGAGATAAAAACGGCGGCAGGAACGGCTGCAGAATCTTTAAATAAGGAGGCTTCGATGGTTACGGGAGAGAATCAGACACTGGATGCTGTGATACTTGCTAAGTGTCAGAGCGCAAAGAAAATCGAGCAGCAGATGTTGAAAAAAATCCTGTTTGAAAACAAGGACACGGAATATGGAAAAAAATATGGTTTTTCTGATATTAAGACCGCAGATGAATATAGAAAAAGACTTCCGTTGACAGAGTATGCGGATTATGAAGAAAGTGTAGACCGGATGATCGCCGGGGAGAAAAATATTCTGACTGCTTATGCGGTTGTGGGATACTGCAGGTCATCAGGGACTTCCTCTACAGGGAGGAAGAACATTCCGATTTCCCAGGTACAGCTTGACCAATATGATAGCTGTGCAGAAGCGTATATGGACAGGCTCATAAAGGAGCAGGGAGGGAAAAGGCTTCAGATTGCTACGTTCCGGACGCTGCCGGAGTCGGATGAGATGTCGCTTCTATATACAGAGATTTATTATAGAAATAAAGCCCGTGCCGGGCGTATGAATATGGAGGAATATGTAGGCGGCAGGGAGCTTGTTTTTAACAGGGACGAGGGTGACTGGCTGTTTATCAAGGCATTTGCCGCTCTTTTGGAAGAGGATCTTGTTTTGATCGAGGCGATCTATCTATATGAGTTATTGCATTTTTTTACTTATATGGAGGAAAATATAGACCGGCTGACAGAGTCCATAAAGAAGAGAAGTTTTCCGGAGGATATCGTAATTCCGGCGAATGTAAGGAAGATGCTTCTGTCGCTGCCGGTGTCTGAAGAACGCATCAGGAAGATTGAAAGAGAATGCAGTTTGGGTTTTGATGGGATTGCAAAAAGACTTTGGCCGAAGCTGCAGTTAGCTGCCGGGATCAGCAGTCAGGAATATTTTGCGGAAAATGCTATGCTCAGACGATTTACGGAGGATGTTCCAGAGTATTATTATATGTACTGTGCATCGGAGTGTTATATGGGAATGCCGGTTGCCGCAGAAGATTTTCGATATGTTATGATTCCGGATAATGCATTTTATGAATTTTTGCCATATGAAGAGGGAAATCGGATCAAGGAAACCTGCTTGCCGCATGAACTGAAAGCCGGACAGTTATATGAAGTCATTGTGACAAATTTTGCCGGACTTTACAGATACCGGATGGGTGATATCGTCCGGGCAGTGGATTACATAGGGGAAAGTCCCGTGGTGGAGTTTGCAACAAGGAGAAATCTTTCTCTGAACATTGCAGGAGAAAAGGTCAACCTGTCCCAGATTGAATATGCGATGCTCCGGCTCAGCATGAAGGGGATTGAGGTGTCCATGTACTGCTTTGCATCCTGTGTGAAAAAGGTGCCGGGATACTATCAGGTGGCGATTGCTTTGAATAATCCTGTCGCAAATACATATACGGAAAAGGAAATCGCGGAGTGGCTGGATGATGCTCTGATACAGTATAACCCGGACTACGAGGATCTTCGCGGGTTAAAGGAAATTGCTCCTCTGCGGGTAAGGCTGTTTGATGCGGAGGAGTATATGGCATTGATGAAAGAAAATGGTTTATTCGGCGGACACAATAAACCAAAACATATTGCACCAAAGGGGTTTTTAAGAGCGGAGGATTGGAACTGAAACAGCGGATGACATGAAATCTGTGCAACAAACAGGAGGTAGCTATGGCGGAAAAAAGAGTAAAGCTTGGCAGAAAGAACAGGCAGAGGAAACTGAGTGTTAAGATCAGTATCTTAGTGATCATTTTGGTAGCGGTTCTGGTCGCTGCATCTATTGTGATCGGAAGTATAACCTTTAAAGATGCGTTGACAAGACAGTATAATGAGACGGCATACCAGATTGCCGCAACGGCAGGCGGATATTTTACGGAGGATCAGCTGAAGGAATATGCAGCTGCCGTAAAAAAGCTGCAGACGGAAAAGCTTTCGGATGAAGAAAAGGAAGCGGTTTCTTCTGAAATCACGGGAAATACCCGGTATCAGGATGTGAGGACGATGATGGAAAAGCTTCGGGAAAGTACCAATGCAAATGATATTTATATTTTTCTTCTGGATCTGAAGGAGTTAGGGAAATATACTCCTGAAGCAGATGAAAAAGGAGAGTGGCAGCCTCTTTACTATATGATGGATTGCTATTCTCAGACGGACGAATCCTTTACCTTCGGTGACAGGGGATCGATTGTGACCAAGTATATGGATGCTTTGGAAAAATCACAAAAGACCGGAAAAGAAAGCGACACTTATATTATTACAAATACACAGTTCGGATATAATATCACGGCTATCTTTCCGGTGAAATATGGAGATCAGGTTGTTGCCAATATTGGAGTGGAAATCCCAATGAGCCACTTGCAGAGTGATATCAGAGCTTTTGTTTTTCGTGTGATTATGGTTACGGTTGTGATCATGATCCTGGCGCTTCTTATCAGTATCTTTTTGATCCTGCGGCTGATCGTGAATCCGATTCACCTGGTGGCGATGGAGGCGATAAATTTTGTGTCGGAAAATACCGTGGTATCTGAAAAGCTTCCGACGATCCAGACGCATGATGAGATCCAAATGCTGGCAGAAAGTCTCCTGGCACTGGAGCAGGGGGTTAATCTCTATATTGACAATCTCCAGCAGGTCACTGCAGAGAAGGAGCGTATCGGTGCCGAATTGAATGTCGCTACACAGATTCAGGCAGATATGCTGCCAAGGATATTCCCGGCATTTCCAGAGCGGAAGGAGTTTGACATCTATGCAACGATGACTCCGGCGAAGGAGGTAGGAGGAGACTTCTACGATTTCTTCCTTGTTGATGATGATCACCTGGCTATGGTAATGGCGGATGTCTCAGGAAAGGGAGTTCCGGCGGCATTATTTATGGTGATTGCAAAAACCCTGATCAAGAACCAGGCGCAGCTTGGTAAATCGCCGGCAGAGGTTTTGGAGAATGTCAATAATCAGCTTTGTGAAGGGAATAAGGCAGAGCTTTTCGTAACGGTCTGGCTTGCTATCATAGAAATATCTACGGGAAGGGGAATGGCGGCAAATGCCGGACATGAGCATCCCGGACTCCGTCATGCGGACGGTTCGTTTGAACTGATCAAGTACCGTCATTCTCCTGCAGTAGCTACGATGGAGGGAATACCTTTTAAGGAGCATGATTTTGAGATGAAGCCCGGCGACAGCCTGTTTGTCTATACGGATGGCGTAACAGAGGCAACGAATGCCGGGAATGTCCTGTTCGGGGAAGAAAGGCTTGCCGAAGCTTTGAACCGGGATCCGGGGGCAAAACCGGAAGAACTTCTTAAGAATGTCAAGGAAGGCATTGATGCGTTTGTGGTAGCGGCACCGCAGTTTGATGATATCACGATGTTAGGATTTACTTATTATGGAGATAATGTGACAGAGTAGTTTTTGTGATAGAGTATTTTTTGTAACAGAAAGGGATGGAACAGATATGGAGAAAAAGGTAATCACGGTTGCTGCAAAAGACGAAAATCTTCAGAAGGTCTTAGAACTGGCAGAGGCTGCCATGGAGGAGTGCGGCTGCCCGATGAAGCTTCAGATGATGACGACAATCTGTCTGGAGGAAATGGCAGTCAATGTCTTCCACTACGCATATCCTGACGATCCGGAAGCAGAGAAGGCTCTGCTTACGGTCGAAATACAGGAGGATGATGGTTTTTTGGAAATCACGCTGATCGACAGTGGGATTCCATACAATCCTCTGGAAAAAGAAGATCCGGATATTACACTTTCAGCGGAAGAGCGAGGAATCGGGGGGCTTGGCATCTATATGACGAAACAGAAGATGGATGAGGTTTCCTACCGGTATGAAGATGGAAAAAATATCTTTACGATGAAGAAAAGGATGAATTAGAAAAAAGTTTTTTAAAATGATTGACAGCCTTTATCCGATTCCGTAAAAGGAGAAAATTTGTTATGAAAATGAAAATTGATGTGAAGGTATGGCATGATGAGAGAGTTTTTGGATGGTGATGAGAGTGGGGAGCAAATATGGAACAGAGCATAGGAATGAAGGGAATTGGAAATGCAAGGGAATTGGGGGGATATGTTTCAAAGGACGGACGTCAGGTGAAGCATGGCATGCTTCTAAGAACAGCAGGGCTTGGCCGGGCAGAAGAGAGTGACTTAAGACTTCTTTCGGATAAGTATCATGTGGAGATGGTAGTGGATCTTCGCATGGATGCTGAGGTGATGAGTTCTCCTGACCCGGAAGTGCATGGGGCAGAAAATGTTCATATTTCTATCATGGATAAAAAAGAGATGGAAAGTGAGATGAAAAAACAGAATCCGGAGCTTTATGAGAAGTTTTTTAAAATGCAGCAGGAGCTTGATCTGATTCCTTTTTTGATCTCATCCGTGGATATGGGGATTGTATCAGACCGGTTATATATTGATTTTGTGACTTCTAAAAGCGGGAGGAACGGATACCGGAAATTTTTTGAAAGTCTGGGGAGACTGCCCACTGACAGGGCACTTTTGTTTCACTGTACGCAGGGGAAGGACAGGACAGGTGTGGCAGCCATGCTCGTCCTGTCTGCCCTGGAGGTTTCAGAGGAAACGATTTTAAAAGATTATATGCTGACGAATATATATAATGAAGCACTGATCCGGAAAGAGCGGGAAATGTTAAGAGAAAGGCTGGGAAAGGAAGCGGATACAGACAGGTATCTTTCTGCGATGGATCAGGTAGACAGCCGCTATATGGAGAATGTGCTTTCGTATCTGAAAAAAACATACGGCTCAGTCAGAAACTATATCACGGAGGAATTGGGACAGACAGAAAAAAGCTTAGAACAGTTAAAGGAGAAATTTTTGGAATAAGGAGGATTTCGATGGAAACAAAAATGGAGAACGGAACGCTTATACTCTGCCTGGAGGGCAGGGTAGACACGAACAATGCTGCAGAGACGGAGCAGAAAATCTTTTCTGCAGTAGAGGAGCAGAAGGGCAGTACAGAAAAGGTGAAGGTTGATGCCGGGAAACTGGAGTACATTTCCAGTGCGGGACTTCGTGTGCTGATGAAGCTTCGGAAAAGCCTCGGCTATCCGCTGGAGGTTCTGAATGTATCAAGGGATGTCTATGATATTTTTGAGACAACCGGCTTTACGGAGCTTTTAGATGTCAAAAAGGCTCTCAGGGAGATTTCTGTCGAGGGATGTGAATTTATCGGACAGGGTGCATACGGCAAGGTTTACCGTATTGATCAGGAAACGATCGCTAAAATGTATAAACCACAGATACCGCTTTCTTTTGTCGAGAAGGAAAGGGAGGTATCGCAGAAGGCGTTTTTATTAGATGTTCCTACTGCAATCAGCTACGATGTCGTGAAGTGTGGAGACTGCTTTGGAGTGGTATATGAGCTGGTCAATGCACAGACCGTCGCCAATGTGATTAAAAATGACAGAAGTCTTGTGCCGGCAATGGCGGCCAGATGTGCGAAACTGCTGAAAAAGTTACATGATACCGAAGTGCCGCAGGATGCTTCACTTCCTGCGCGTAAACAGAACTTTTATGACTGGGTGGAGAATATTTCAGAGTTTCTGACCGGGGAGGAGAAAGAAAAGATCATCTCTTTCATAGATAGTATTCCGGAGCGCAGGAGCTTTCTGCATGGAGATTTTCATGCGAAGAACATTATGCTGCAAAACGATGAGTTAGTCCTGATAGACATTGGCGATGCTGCCTATGGTCATCCGGTCTTTGATATTGCCACACAGATTCTGGCGTATATTATAATGCCGTCTGCGCCGAACCGCACGAAAGAGGAGGTGGAGCACTATCTGGGTTTTTCAGCAGATGATGTAGAGAAATACTGGGGAGCGTTCTGCTGTGCCTATTTTGAGGTGACTCCTGAAAAAATTGGTGAGATTACACAGAAATATCTCCCTTATGCAATGCTTTTGAGTGCATTCCACAGCTATATGATAACAGGCATGGATAATAAGGAGGCTTTGAAACCGCGTATCGATGCTATCGTCAAGGGAAGGCTTCTGCCGGCGATAGAGACGGTACAGCCGCTGGATTTCTGATTTTTTGCAGATATTGTATGCACATGCCTGAGTCTGTGTTATGCAGGACAGGTGTATGGGGAATGTACACTTGAGTTTGCATTATGAAGGACAGGTGCGTGGGAATGGAGGTAGAATGAAAACAGAATTACAGGCAAATGTATTATCGGTCAACACGGTAAAGAAGGCGATGCCTTCCTGCATGGTCTATGCACTGGTGCAGTCCATGACCTTTATGGTGGATACGATCGTGGCGGGACACTTTTTAGGAACCAATGCAGTGTCTGCCATAGCACTCGGCATGCCCATCATTGGTCTGATGCTTGCTTTTACAGGCATGATCCTGCAGGGAGGTTTTTTAAAGCTGTTAAATGCGATGGGACGGAACGATATGGAGGATTACCACAGGATTTTTTCTTTGGCACTTTTCTTTACCATTATCGTGGACTGTATTTTTTTGGTGCTGTGCATCTTTGGAACGGATGGGGTACTGGCGGCAGCGGGTGCCGGAAAGGCTGCGTCTGAGGCGGTGGACATGGGACGGATTTATGTGCGGACAGCCTGCCTTGAAATCCTCTTTTTCGCACTGGGCTCGCTTTTTCAGCTTGTCATAGCAACCTATGGTTATCAAACGGATCGCATGGTCAGCAGTGTGGTCTGTGTCGTGGTAAATGTGGTGACATCCGTTCTTTTGATACAGGTTCTTCCGGATGACATCAAGATCGCAGGGCTTGGTCTCGGCTCCGCATTCGGTACATTAGCACAGCTGATTGCTTCGTATGTGATGATCAGACGGAGAAATATCCGGCTGAGATTCCGGTTTTACCGGCCGGACCGTAAAAATGTCCTGGATACCCTGGATATGCTTCGCAGGGGGTTTCCTTCCTCGGTTGACAGTATGCTTGACTCGGTCAGCGGTTCTATTGTGAATCATATTATCTTGTCTGTGTTTGCAGAAGGAACGGCTGTACTTGCGTTAGTGGCTATTATTAAAACCATCAGCAGTATTGTCCGTACCGTCGGGAGAGGTACATTTTATGCCAGCGAACCGCTGATCGGGATCCTAAGCGGCGGAAAGGACAACGAGGGCATTAAAAAAACATTTATTACTGCGCTGAAGTATGGCGTCCTTTATGCGGCCGGCCTGGCGGTCATCCTGATTGCCATCCGGTATCCGCTATTATCTTTTTACAATATGACCGGTAATGCCGATGCGGATACGGGTATCATCCTGATCGCCATCAGCGGTATTGTCATCGTATTTTCCTTTGCTTTCAATGCGGTATATGAATCCACGGGACATTTGCTCTTATCCCTGGCGATAGCGGTGATTCCGGACAGTATATTATATCCGCTGTTTATACCGGTTGTCGCAAAGACGATTGGCATCACAGGGGTATGGCTTGCCATGGGATTTAATTTCATCCCGTTTTTCATCGTGTATTATCTGATTTTTGCGGTGGTACATAAAAAGCTTCGTGTACCTCTTGTCCGTCTGCTGGCACTGAAGGAGGATGACAGGATGGCGGAGCTGGATGTGAGCGTTCCGGCAGAAGCACAGGATGTTACCTTTGTTTCTGAAAAACTTCAGAGCTTTCTGGATGAGAATGGCGTGGCGAAAGGACTTGCCTATAAAACGGCACTTTGTACGGAAGAAATTGCGGCAGATTATATAGAATACAGAAAAAACTCGAAAAATTCGGATAAAAAAACATATATGGATATCAAGGTATTCCGGAGCGAGGAAAAGGTTGAAATTGTCCTGCGTAACTATGATGAACCATATAATCCCCTTGTGTTTGAAAAAGACGATGAGAGCTTTGCCAAAATCGGCATCACGATGGTGCAGAAGATATGCAGGGAGATTTCATACAGCTATGCATACCATCTGAATGTGGTATCTATTATCATGGACAGTCATTGACTGTATGGAAGGTCAGAGAAGAAGGAGGATTTTTATGGAAACAAAATTGGAGAACAGAACACTTATCATTTGCCTGGAGGGCAGGATTGACACAAACAATGCCGCAGAAACGGAGCAGAAAATCTTCTCTGTGGTAGAGGAGAAGAAAAACGATACGGAAAAGGTGAAAGTCGATGCCGGAAATCTGGAGTACATTTCCAGTGCGGGACTTCGTGTGCTGATGAAGCTTCGGAAAAGCCTTGGCTATCCGTTAGAGGTCCTAAATGTATCAAGGGATGTCTATGATATCTTTGAGACGACCGGTTTCACGGAGCTTTTTGATGTCAAAAAGGCTTTAAGAGAGATATCCGTGGAAGGCTGTGAGGTGATCGGCGAGGGTGGCAATGGAAAGGTGTACAGACTTGATGGGGAAACCATAGCAAAAGTTTACTACGGCGAGAGGAATCCCTTAGAGAAGATACGGAAGAATCAGGAAGTGACTAAGAATGTATTTGTGCAGGGCATACCATCCGCAATCGCCTTTGATGTGGTCAAGGTCGGTGCTGATTATGGTGTGGTGTATGAGATGATCGATGCCAGAACGATGCTGCAGCAGATAAGCGAACACCCTGAGAACATAGAGGAATACGCCGACATGATCGCAGATACACTTATGACACTTCACAGTACGGAGTTTGCGCCGGGGGTTCTGCAGGATGCGAAGGACAATGCGAGAAATGATATCCTCGCTGTGAGTGACCGTGGGTATTATACAGGAGAAGAGACCGACAGACTTATGAAACTGATAGATGAGATACCTGACAGGAATACATTTATACATCAGGATTTTCATCCGGGCAATATGATGTATCAGAATGGGGAGATTGTTCTTATAGATGTAGAGGATTCAGGGGTGGGGCATCCTGTTCTTGATCTGTCATCGATGTATCTTGTGTATGTGACCGCTGCCAAATCAAACTGGGGCAAAACACAGGGTGGTATTACATCTAAACAGTTTGCGAAGATATGGAAAGTGATTATTTCTAAATATTTTAACACAACGGATAAGTCCCGTCTGGATGAGATTAACCGGATACTGCTCGGATATTCACGGATAAAGTTTTTGAGGGGAATAGCTACATCTCCAAGTGTCCCGGATTTTCTGAGAAAGCCGGTTACCAAAATGACGAAAAAGAAGTTGTTTTCTACCATTGATACCCTTCATGCGATACCATGAGTATTAGATACATTGACACCGGAGACTGCGGCTCCACTATCTAAAGATGCTTATTCCGAAA
>CADBMH010000253.1 GCA_902795705.1 uncultured Lachnospiraceae bacterium
AAAGACTGTGAAAACTCATATTACCAGCCTGCTCCAAACGACCGGTTTTCATACGCGTCTGGAGTTAGCAATCCGGGCAAGGGATACGGGACTGGTCATCGGGGATTAAGGGATATAGGACTTTTGTACCTTGTGCAGACGGATGTGAGAGTGATACAGTCATATCAATATGCGTGGGCTGCATCCCCTGCTTTTTTCAGACGGGCGGGGCAATGCTGTCAGATATTCATGAAAAATAAATGACAGGAGGATGAGAAAATTGAAAAAATGGAAGAAATGGAAGAACCGGATCGCGCTGATTGTCGTTCTGGGACTGATCGGAACATGCTTCCTGTACCAGCCGCCGGTGAAAGCTTCTGACAATTCGGAATATGTAAAGGTGGATGATTTATATTGGGGAATCGACAGAAGCAAAGGTCAGATCACATGGTTTCCGAAGGAATGGGAGGGACCGGAGATTCCTGCGGAACTTGATGGAATGCAGGTAAAATCCATAGGCTCTTATGCTTGTCAGTATCACGAAAAGGTAAAAAAAGTAAGGATACCGGAGGGCTTTACGGAGATTGCAGCGGGAACCTTCTGCGGCTGTCATCGTCTGTCTGAGGTAACCATTCCCGCAAGTGTGAAAAAAATTGGCGATTATGCTTTTGATTCCTGTGATGAGCTTGAGAACATTATCTATAAAGGGGATAAAAAGAAGATCAAATTCGGAAATTATGTGTATGCAGATACCTATATTTCGCATCCGGACTTTTCGGATTCTTATAAAAAAGGGATCTATTATAAAAAGCTCCATGAGGTGAAGCTTACCGGTGATTTTTCTGATGATATCATTGCAATCGCAAAATCACAGGTGGGGTATCATCAGGGAAATGACGAGACGCAGATGCATGGTTATAACAAGCTTGGAGGAGAGTATTATTCTGAATATAATTATTTCACCGGTTCACCGGATTGGCAGTGGTTCATGAAGGGACTTGTGAAGCAAAGTGATTATAAGTGGGGGTACGGCGGATGGTGCGGAAACTTCTGTGACTGGTGTATGAGCATGGCGGGGATTGCAAAGGAAAGTGCGTCCTACTATGGTCAGAAAAATGCAGTCAAATGGAAAAACACGGTCTACGCAGGAGGCACCTATCAAATAAAAGCCGGTGATGTTCTTCATTTTTCTGCAGGGCATTATTGTCTGGTGGAATCCGTAAAAACAGCCGGGAATAAGGTGAAGATTAAGACACTCAATGGAAATCCAAATGTGGAATGGAAAACCTATGTGTTGAATAAGAAAAACGGAACCAATGATGAGAGTCATAATTATGATTTGAAGGAAATTTTTCCGCTTGAGGAAGCTGCATCCGCAGATGTGAAGGCTTTTACCGTAGCCTTCGATGCAGACGGAGGAACGGGCGCTGTAGTGTCGAAAAAGGTATATGAGGGAGGATTTTTCGGGCTTCTTCCAAAGCCGACGAAATCCGGATATCGATTTGACGGGTGGTATACGGAGAAAAACGGAGCCGGAAAGAAGATTACCTCTTACAGGAATGTCTGGATTGATGGGGATATTACGGTATATGCAAGCTGGAAAAAGGGAAGTGAACCGGAATATCTGGATATCAATTCCTATGTGAGCAAAGCGCCGGCGCATTCCAGTATTGATGATCAGTTTGCGAGAGTATATCTTACAAAGAGTAAATTTTCCTATAAGGCGGTCAAGAAAAAAGCACAAAAGACCAGAATCAAAAAAAGGAACGGCAAAGGGAAAACAACATACAAAAATGTGACCAAGGGAGCAAAAAAGAAATATATCAAGATATCCAAGAAGGGTGTCGTCACGATTAAAAAGGGTGCCCCAAGAGGAACCTATGCGATCTTTGTCAAGGTTGCAAAATATAAAACCATTAACATGACGCAGGCAACGGTTTACATTGTGATAAAGTGAGAAAAATATCAGAGGGGCTTGCCCAGACTGATATTTTTCGAATGCCACATGGAGCCGTTAGGCGACACAGCAAGTTGCTGAATCGGAAAGGAGTTTATATGAGCAGAAACGGAAATGGAAAAAGAATGAAGCGTGTGCTGGCAGTGTGTTTGGTATGTTTTTTGTTAGGGAACTGCATTGTTCCGAAAACTACATCACAGGCAGCAGTGAAGTATTATAAGATTGGTGGCAAGTGGGTAGGCTTTGATAAATCAAAGGGAAGGCTTACATGGTCGGCAGGATTATCCTATGTTCCAAAGAAGATAGCAGGAAAAAAGGTGAAAATCATAGGAAAATGGGCATACAACGAAAACAAGAATATAAAGACAGCTAAGATTCCGGCTTCGGTCAAGAAACTGGAAAAGGGGGCATTTTATGGATGCCCGAAGCTTTCCAAGGTGGTGCTCCCCAAGGGATTTAAGCTTGGAGATATTGAGGAAAACAGAACCTTCTGGGAGTGCAATAAGCTGAAGACGGTTACGAATAATTCGGATTCGGCATGGAAGGCAAGGATCAAGACCTTTAACGATACGCTGAAATATCTGAAAAAACAGAACCCGCAATATTATGTAGATCATGTAAGGGAGTTTAAAAACCAGTGGATCGTGGATGCGGACGGGAATCGGGTTGATTATACGGATGAAGCATGGGCTGTCGTTGTGAAAAAAGCAAATGCACTTACGAAGGGCTGTACAACGGATATGCAAAAGGCAAAGGCTATCAGCAGGTGGATTGTCAAGTATCTGCATTATGATGATGTCTGGATGGAGAAGTTTCAGGAGTGGCGAAAAACACATGATGAGGATAAAGAGGTATTTCCGATTAAAAAGGTGACGGATGCTTATGGTCTGATTACATGGAATCCGTCAGAGCATGACGGGGAGACGGCTATGACTACATGCGGCGGGTATGGCAATCTGACACAGGCGTTATTCTGTGCGGCAGGGATTCCGTGTGTCCATGTGCATCGGGTACAAAAGGCGGGAGAATCCATCGACCATGTGTTTAATGTGGCGTATATCGGCGGGAAATGGAGATGGCTCGACAATACCTATTCTGACGAAAATCTTAATTATTTTGATTGTCAGATCGCGGGATTTGCGGCAAGTGACCACAGATGTGACAGGCTGAACCTGATATATTTATCTGAGCTTAGCTGAATTTGTATGAGAATGCGGGGAGTCATACGATTCCGGGAATGATATAGTAAACGAATTAATTAATTGCTCTATGCCGGACTGCAATGCCATAGATGAAAGCACATGCAGTCCGGCATACGGCAATTTCTAAATTCGTTAACTATAACAGATATGGAGCTTAAGGAGGCAGGGCTAAATGAGTAAACGAAGAAAGAAAAAGGGGCAGGGACTAAAGAAGGATACAAAGCTGTTTTTGTGGATAGCGCTTGCTTTTACCGTTCTGGGAGTAGGAGCTATCATTGTGGGCAATATCATGTATGCCGGTGTCCGGTATGATGATGTACGAACGGTAGAGGCAAGGGTGGTTTCTGTTGAAAAGCAGTTGAGAAACCTGAGTCAGGCGGATATCAAGGTAGAGGAAAATCGTGGAAGAGATCGTGAAGATTATATGTACGAATATAAGATTGACTATGAATATACCGTTGATGGCAAGGTCTATAGCTATACCCGGATGCGCGAATATAACAGGAAAAGAAGCGAACCATCTGTCGGAGATACGAAGAAGCTTCGGATTGCCGTGACGGATGACGGGATTATCATGGATCCGCAGGACGAGAAGAACAACTCGGTAGTCAATGGAGGCTTCTTTGCTTTTATTGGTACGGTTATTTTTTTGGCGCTGGCTCTACTACGCCAAAAGGTATAGATGCCTGTCGTGTTCTTTTGTGATTTTGACAATAAAGGTTGACAACTGTAAATCTATTTGTTATCATATACACAATGATTTACAACTGTCAACCTTTTTGCGTGGGATGAAATAGTAGAAATCAGCAAAGAGAATGAAGAAAGCAATCGGTTGATTTTCCGGCAGGGAGGTCATGCAGAGGTTGTCTGGAGACGGAGGATTGTTATATGAGCAGGAAGAATCATAAAAAGTCAGTGATTTTAAGCAGCAGTGAACGGATCGTGATGGAGCTTTTATGGGAGAAAAGTCCGCAGACGGTGACGGAGCTTTTTCATTTACTGAAAGAAGATCCCGGCTGGAGCAAAAGTACGGTCAATACCATGCTTGCAAGGATGAGTGAGAAGGGGCTGATCCGTGTGGCGCAGGGGGAGAAGGCGAAGCTTTATAAGCCGGAAGTCGGGAAAAACTCTGCGGATCTGGCAGAGACGGAGAACTTTTTAGAACGGGTGTATCAGGGCTCGGTCAGTATGATGATGAGTACGCTGATGAGACAGAATAAGATTGATGAAAAAGAAATGGAAGAATTGAAAGCTATGTTAGATAAAATGTAGGATTGTGAGGGGGAGTTGTCATGTTTTCTGCAACACATATTTTAACATCAACTGTTTTTCTTTTGCTTATTATGGGAATCCGGTTTGCTTTCGGAAAGCATATGTCAAAAAGGCTCTTGTACGGTTTGTGGCTTTTGGCAGCGGTAAAGCTTCTGGTGCCGGTTCCGGTTGCAAATGAGCTGAATGTGATGAATCTGGTAACTAAGGCGGAAATGGATGCCGGGTGGAATGTCTGGGATGATTTGATGGAACAGGTCTCTGGTGAAAATTCGGGACAGGGAAAAAGGGGAGAAAATTCCGGCAGTGAAAATTTATCGAAAAACAGCACAGAAGGAAATGGGGCTTCCAATGCAGAGGCTTCCTTGGAACAGGGAAAAAATACAGGAAGAAACAGCGGTAATCTGAGGTCTGCGGGAACGGTTTCCGGAAAGACATTTTCGGAACATGAGAATACGATTTCAGAGGGAGAAAAGAGTGCGACGGAGAAAACATCTGCAGGGGAAGCTGTGAAAAATGTAAAGAAGAAATCGGATTCGGAAGGCAGGGGTATATCCGGCTTTATGGACATAGTTTTTCTGCTCCGTGTGCTATGGTTTGGCGGGATGCTTTTATTTGCCTTTGTGCTTGTTATAAATAATATCCGTTTTGCCCGCAGGCTTCGTTCTTCGAGAGAGTTTTTAGAAATCTACATGGGAAAGCTCCCGGTCTATGCGGCAGAGGGGATTGGAAGTCCCTGCCTTTTTGGAATTTTTTCGCCTGCCGTGTATCTGCCGGAGAATTTAAAAGAAGTCAGTGAGGAATACAGGAAGTATATCCTTTTGCATGAATGGACGCACTATAAGCATCTGGATATGATTTGGTCTCTGATAAGGTGCATCTGTCTGGCTGTATGGTGGTTTCATCCGCTTGTGTGGATTGCCTTTTTTATGTCCGTCAGGGACAGTGAGCTTGCCTGTGATGAGGGAGTGCTTTTGACAGTCGGTGAGAAGGAGAGGAAAGCATACGGTTATATGCTGTTAGAGCTGTGTAAGGATTCTGCCGGGAGAAGGTTTGCGCCGATACCGACTCTGGCAGCAGAGATGATAGGAGGAAAGGGTGAAATGAGGGACAGGATTACATTGATTACAAGAAAGGCGCATCATAGTATACTTCTTGCTTTCTGTACGGTCATTTTGGCGGTACTTGCCTGTGGCTGCACATTTGGAAGGGAGAGTGTGAAAACAGGGAACACGGCTTTGGCAGAAGAAAAAAACAAAACTGCTTTAGAGAAAGTGGAGAAGGAGTCTTATTATACAACACATACCGAGGAAGAAATCAGAAAGGATGTGGAAAAGCAGATCGGGGTACTTGGAAAAAACAGTAGCAAATGGCTTTTGCAGACGGAATTAGATGCAAAGGATAATCCGCTGCGGGACGATAAACGCGGGATTGTGCGCATGGAGACCATGTCACCGAGAGTCTATGATAAATACACGGTTTCTGATCTGGATCAGAATGGCAGGCTGGAGTTAATCAGTTATGATACGGATACAAGGCAGGTACAGATTTTTGAAATAAATGAAAAGCGGAACGGGCTTATGAAATGCAGGATAGAAGGAGATGCTTCGAATAGTAATGTATTAGCGGATACGACGATTCCGAGAGCGTTCTTTGAGGAAAAGACCGGAGTATGGCATTATCATTTGCTTAACTGCGATATGTATAAAAAAGGTGATACGCTTTCTATTACAAAGGATACGGAAACCGGGGGCAGGAATTATTATCATGGTATGGCGCCCGCGTATTGTCATGTATCATGGTTTCAAAAGACCTATCAATATACAGCAGAGGAGTATGAGTCAGAGCGGGTTTATAAGTATTATACAAAAGAAGAATTAGTTCAAATGCTTAAGATATCGGCAGATGAATTTATGCTGAGAAGGACGGCGGATGAGGGAATTGACTACGAAAAGATTTATACGGATTATGCAAAGAGCCTGTGGGAAAAAGATAAGAAGATGAAATATGCGGCAATTGTAAATTCGGTACAGCCGGTACTTTTGGTGACGGATTTTGTGATCGGGGAGACGGTTTCTTCCGGCAGGGATGGAGCAAATGCATCTGATGCGGAGGTTTATGGATATGACCGGGAGAAAAATGAGGTGGTAAGTATCGGTCATATAAACAGCACCGGCTCGGGATATCCGGTTTTAAGTGACGGCATATGGTTAGAGGTCGGGGCTCATCACGGTTCAGAGCGGATCTTTGTGGATGATGGCAAGGGATATCATGAAATGTTAGTGGGTTATGGCAGACTTGATCCTGAAGAACATCCGACCGCAGAGTATGACAAAATTTGTCCTTTCAACGAGGGAACAGAAGGGGATAAGGAGAAAATTCCTTATTATATGGCAGATATGCTTGATTTGTACCGCTGGGGCGAGGAGGATACAGAGACGGTGAACAGTACGGGTACGCCGGTGCAGTTCACACAGATAAAATCAGATGCTGCATTAGAATCAAAGGATATACAGGATTTGAAAGCCGGAGACGGGAAAACTTATGTCTGCAAAAATACGGTTGGGGAGAATGAGGTATATATTACTTCGTCGGATGCAGAAAAAAATGATGAGGAACATAGCCCGTTTATCAGCTATTATGAAGGAATATATGCGATTGAGGTATACCGGGAAGGATTTTGCACTGATAAAAGGAAAATTTTGTATGAGGAAGCATTTGACCACGGAGAAAGGCTGTTTTTCCCGAAAACATTTTCTTTTTCAACGGTGGATTATAATGAGGATGGAAATTTAGATTTTGCATTAGGAACATATGTGAGCAGCAATTATTATGAATATCGTTTTTATTCTGTTTCGGAGGACGGGAGGATTACGGAGCTTTTGGATGAAAATGGAAATGCAGCAGATATTATTTCGGGACATTTAGGTGTTTCGCCGGCATTTGAATATCAAAACAAGACGATTTCGTATGAATCCTATGATCAGAAGAATGGGAAATATATTAAGAAAATGCTGCGGCTGAAATGATAAAGGTTTGGATAGAGAGGGGAAATGCAGCTCTATATCGTGCGGGTGGTGAACGGGGAGAGATTAGCAAAAAATGTGAAAATGGTCCGGAATTTAAGACAGGCTTTGACGGGAACTTCGAAAAGAGGAAAAAATGGTCTATTTACATCCTGTCCGGCTCGTGTTACAATACGAAAAGTCGTCAGTGCACTGTCAGCGTATCACCGTTCAGATGGTATTTTAACAGATTGTCTTATAGGCGGTCTGTTTTTTCTTTTTTTAGAAAGAGTCTGGCAGGCTGAAAAGGGAATGCAGTGAGAAGCTGCAGCAGCCCCCGCTACTGTAAGAAGGATATTGTTTTTATAGCAGTTTCTACGAAAACGGAACGAAAGATCCGGCATATTTTCCAGATATGCCTGCTGCCATGGATTTTGAGGGAAGAGGAATAGAAGCTGCCGAAATACCATTGTAAAATAGCTGATACATGGATGATTAGAGGCTTTCGAAGAAATTTCGGAACGGGAAATCTGTGGAGGAGACTTTTTACGAGAAGGGAAAACAATAGTGGAGTTCGAGCCAGGAGACCTGCTGATGATGACGCAGAGGAAGAAGCTTCGGAGGGAGGCTTTTGCTGTGAATTTATATTAAGAAAGGACGAAATGGATGAAAACAAAAAAGCTTATGAGTGTCTTGCTTAGCTTTGCGCTTCTTGTGACCTGTGTAACCGGTTACAGAACAGCAGATGCGGCAGATACGGCGGAAAAAATTTTGGTTTATGTGGCAGCAGAAAGTACGGTCGGGGAACCGGTTTCAGTGGAAAAGCTGGCAGTATTTATCGAGGCGGGTTCTACAGCAAAGGATGCGATAAAGACTGCATTAGATCGTAGTGCGTACAAAGGGGATTATGTCATTACGGAAAATGACTGGGGCGGCAGTTTAGACCGTATCGGGAAAAATGAAATGACGGCAGATTATTCTGCTTACTGGAATTTCATTGTAAATGGTGAAATGGCTTCGGTAGGAATCGGCAGTTATCAGTTGGAGGACAGCGATGAGATCAGTCTGATCTACGGTGGTTATCCTCTTGCAATCAGTGAGTGCAGTGTCTATACGGATGATGATTCTTTAGCACCGGATGCTGCAGCGCAGACTGTTTTAAAGGAAAATGCAAAAAAGCAGCAGACCTTGCTTGCACAGAAAATTTATGAGACTGTTTTTAAAAACGGAACATATATTCCGGATATCTGTGATACCGACAGTCTGTATCAGGCTTTTGCATTAGTGCAGTCCGGGTTTGCGGCAGATGAGTTTTATAATAATGCTGCTTCAAAGGTAATCGCCCAGTTAAAGGCATTACAGGATGGAAAGACCGTTTATGATGAGAATAGAAAAACAGTGTACACATTAGATACTTATGATAATAATAAGTATGCAATTGGAAATTATACAAAAATTGCACTCTTTTTATCTGCAGTCGGGCAGGATATCACGAATGTGGCAGGTATGGATCTGACGAAGAAGATTACGAGTAAGAAACTGTTTGAGCTGGCAGATCCGGCAACTCTTTCAAGAGAAACGATGATTCTCCTTGCAATGGATGCGGTGGGAGCACAGTGGCCTTCCGGAGATTATCTTACCAAGGCAGAGATAATTAATAATATTGTTCAGGATATTGATTATCAGATTGTTTTTGCAACAGATATCTCATCATTATGGGGAGCAACGATAGATAGCGCCGCTATGGCGATTCAGGCATTGGCGCCATATTATGACAAGGAAGAGGCAGGAGTAGATCAGGAATTTTTAAAGAAAAAAGTAGATCTTGTTCTCGGACTTCTTGATCATATGCAGGATCAGACAGGCGGATATAAGGGCAATACAAATGTATGGGAGCTTGCACAGGTCATGACAACGGTGGGATTATATCAAATGGATCCTTTGACCGATCTCTCTGTTATCTGCAATGGAAAGACATTATTTGATGCTTCCGCTAAATTTGTGGATGCCGAGAAAAATACAGTGGATACGGAGCTTTTAGGATTTAAGCCGGGACAGCTTCTGTGCGGAATCAATTCCTGCCTCCGGTCAGCAGAAAAGAGTATGGGATTATACGATACAAAGACACCGCTTTATAAGGCTGTGATTTCAGAATATTCCCTGCCGCAGGCACCGGTGACAGATACCACAAATGCCTGCAAAAAGGTGAAAGCGGCAAAGACATCTTATACGATCAAGAAAAAAGGAAAGACCGTAAAAGCGGTCTTTAAGATCACCGAAGCAGATACTAGCAAAAAGACAACCGATAAAGTAACTGCAAAGGTTAAGGACAAAAAGATTGCCAAGGTGACAAAGACAAAACTTGCAAAGGGCAAGCTGACCGTGACAGTGAAGGGGCTTAAAAAGGGAAAGACTGTTTTAACGGTGAAGGTCGGTAAAAAGACAGCGAAAACCACGATCAAGGTAAAGAAGTAAAGGGCTCGTTTAAGGGTTCCGTGCCATCCAGGACGAAGCGGCCTTCTCTGATGATCGCGATTTCTTTTCCGGCTTCGGTATGAACGATGATATCTCCAAGCTCGTCATAGGGAATGGTGATATCCGTATGGCAGTTAAAATATGCCTTGGAAGGATCGGTGTTGCGAAGCTTGGAAAAGTCATTTTCCTTCGCGGTCATCTGCTTTCCGTCCGGATTATAGGTCACAAGATTTTCTTCATGGGAAAAACAGGTATCTCCTACTGCAAAGTGGGGACCTGTTTTTTCTGTTATCAGGATTGGCAGCAGGTGAGAAATGTCGTATTTTTTCCCCATGACATAAGCAGTCGTGTTGGTTCCGATTGCAAATTCGCCCATTGGCAGTGTCTTGTGATGGAAAAGCACATTTTCTGAAATATATTTTCTGTTTTCTTCTTCTGTCTCAAAATTTTTACATGAATAATCGGTGATCACACCATCCTCAAAACGAAGAATCAGGTCGTGATACTCCAGATCATTTAAAAAGACTCTGGTGACATGTAAAGTCCCGGTTGTGCCGGTAAGCTTCGGCGAGGTGAAAACCTCCCCCAGAGGAATGTTGACATCGGCAAGGCAGTTTTCGAATTTTGTCTCTTTTTCGGGATCGTTTACCGGTGTAAGTGTCACCCGGATATCTGTCCTGTTGTCACGGCGGCCGGTTACGGTTACGAAGTCCCCCTGGTCTAAGGCATTGATGATCTTCGTCTGGATTTCCAGATACTTCGTCTGATCCAAGGTATTGACACAAATGGTTTCCTTGAAAATTTCCTGAAACTGTTTTCCGATTTCCGGAAGAGGATAGGCAATGATCGAAAAGCTGGTCTGGTCACCCGGAATATATTCGTTCGTCAAAATCCCGCTTTCGGACTGATAATTTCGTTTTATCTCCTGCTGCTTTTCGGAATAGCGGAGAGCAGTCTCTTTTTCGACAGGATTAAAGGGAATCTCGCCAAAGGTTTCTATGACTGCGGGACCGGCAAAGTCAGAAAGTGTCTCCTTCATATACTCCATGACCTGTCTGCGCGCCTGCAGTTTTCTGTCGGCATATGCCTTATCAAAAAAGAGGGCATCGTCCATACGATGGTCATATTCATACTGTTTGCTTGGTGAGGCACCGTAAAAGCCGATCTTCCCGCGCAGACTTCTTCTGCTGATGCTTACACCGGCACAGTAGATGCAGGGCGAAAGTCCGAGCTCCTTAAACTGAAGGATCACTTCGCGGATCATGCGCTCAAAGCCAAGATGATAGCGGATGTTTACGGAATGCTTCTTAGAAAGGTCGATATCATACAGCTCGAAGCCTCGTCTGTAACCGTCTGTGAAGGTAAATGCCATAGAGCGGATTTCTTCGTCGGTGAGACTGTTTAGGTATTCTGCGGTTTTTAATTCATTTTCCGTGATATATTCTCCGAATTTATATAAGTACGATAAATCGGACAAGTCTTCGTTTAAAATGATGTTTGCGGCAAAATCACGCTGCGGATCAAAGGAATCCCTAAGCTCGTCCAGAGTCATGATTTCGGCATAGTCAAAAAAGTAATAATAAATGGCATCGTGCAGCTCCTTTTCTGTAGTTTCCGGAAGCTCCAAAAGGTTATAGATTTCGATAAAGAGCTCGGACAGCACTGCAAGGTAAAAGGGTTTGTTTTCGTATACATAGGTAATACAGCTTCTTATCTCTGTATACAGAGTGCATAATACACCGGAGAAGTGTTTGCCCAGTTTTTCAGCCGCGTAGTCGGGATTTGCGTAGCTGCTCCCATAATGTGTTTCCGCAACATCTTCGTAGAGCTTCCTGTTCCATGCGGAAGCCTCTTCTAAAGTCACCACAGCTAATTCTCCGGACTCCTGCTTTTTCTGTGCCTCTGCAATCAGTAACAGAAAGTCAGATACACGGGAAAAATAGTCGCAAAGACCTGAACCATGTGTTTTTACTTTTCCGTTGTTTTGTTTGCATTCTTCTCTGATTTCTTTGATCCGTTCTATTGAAAAATGAAAACGCTCCAAATATTCTTCTTTATCTTGTAATATTTCTTCTGTCTGTTTCATATGAATCCTCCATGCCGAAGCATTTGCTGCTGGGGCACCTTTCTCTTAAACTGATTTTTGCTATGAAGCAATTTATTATATCATTCCCCGCCTGACTTCGCAAATAGTTTCCGTTTCTTTTCTTTGTTTTTTTCCTTTTTCCCCGGCTTTCTGGAAAAGGTGGCAGGTTCTTCCGTGGCAGCAGCTTCTTCCAGTTCCTTTCCCTTGACCTCGGCTAAGATATCCTGCAAAAGCTTCACCTGCTTTTCGTGCAGTTCGCTTTTTTGGCGCTCTAAGTAGTCGATTTCTTTTAACAGTCTGGTCGTTACCTTGTCGCAGATCCGTTCCTCAGATTCTGCAGCCATTTCCTCCATAGTCCGCCGGATCATTTTTCGCATCATCGCTTCGAAATGCCTGAGCTTTTCCTCTGCCTGTATATAATTATTTTGCGGATAAGGAACTGGAGCAAGTCCGTGAGTGTCTTCATGTTTTCCCGGATGGAGCTGCATGATCCGGGCGGTATGCGGAGCCTGGGAAGCTTGTTCCTCCTCCTGCCAGATGCGTTCGTTGAGCTGATCCTTTAATTTTTCCAGACTTGCTTTGTCCATGGAGTAGGTCTGTTCAATATCTGTTAACAGAAGCTTGATTGCTTTTAGCTGAAAGCCCTGTTCTTTTAAATATTTCACCTGTCCTAAAAGACGGATATCTTTTGCGCTGTAGAAGCGGTGTCCCTGCGCATTTCTTGAAATATTAAGTCCAAGTTCTACTTCCCAATAACGCAGAACATGCGGTTCTACGGCAACCTCTCTTGCGGCATCTGATATACTTACTTTTTTTTCCATTCTAATCCTCCTAATAAACTCTATATAAAATTGTACGAAAAATTTTTTCGTTTTGGAATTTTTATTTCTCTTTTACAAATTTTTATAAATATTCTTTTATGACATCTTCGACTAATTGATATTTTTCGACAGAAGCGGCATGCATTAATTCATCCTTTTTTTCGTTTATCTTTTTTGATACTTTTGATTCCTCTAACAGGGAATCGAGGAGCTCCTGCATGTCAGGAGCAAGATGATCCTCTAAGGTGGCGGCCGGTTTTTCTAAATGCTCTTGTTCTTTTCCTGTATCCTCAAAAAAGTCCTGAAGATATGCGGCATGCTTGTCCGGATAAAGATATTGGTTTTCAAGCTTTGTATACAAAGTGTTATCAAAATAATGTACGAGATGCATGGTAAAAAGATTTCCTTTTCTTCTGGTCTGGAAAAGCAGCTCACTCAGGACTAAAAATGACAAAAAAATGGATAATGTAATTACCTGGATGAAAATCCAATTCATAGGAAGGGCATAATAAATACCACCCATGATATTCAGAAGCATAGCGAAAAAGACGAAAAATGCACAAAAAAGATCGCAGTTTTCCAGCGTTTTCAGGGAAATGCCTAAGAAACGAAATTCTTCCAGGTGAATTTTTATGAAGCTTTCTGTGTTTTTCAGCGGAAGCTGCAGTTTAAAGTAGGATTCGTATTTTGTGAGCATACTGCGCAGTATTTTGTTTTTTGTACTTGTCATCTGTTCCGTTTCCTTTATTAGAATCTGGTATTTGATCGCACAGGCGCATTTTAACAAGATTGTCAATGAGGTGAGTGCGGTCATGGCAATTAAAAAGTCGTAATGCTCTAAAATCGTTTTCAACTATCTTTCCTCCTGTTGGTTTCGAAATTTTTTGTGTTGCTGTTCACTGCAGTTTTTCGCTCAAAGCCTGTCCATCGAAACCTTGCCTGCGGTGTACAGTAACATTTCAGTAACATCATACAGCGATGCATATAAGAAGCGTAAGAGGGTATCGGCTATCATCTTTCTTGCTGCTTCGACAATAAAGTGATTCTATGAAGTATCAGGGGAAAAAGGTACAAATATAATAAAAATGGAGAAGATAGTAGAAAAAAGATGTTTTCTCTGCTAGAATAGGTAAGAAAAGATTTGCCTTGAAAAGATTTCGGGCGGTTTTCCGGACAGGTGGGAGCCGGCTGGTAAAATCAGGTGTTGGAGGGAGATACGATGTATCCTGGAATAGAACAGGTTTTTTTGCAGCATGGATATAGACAGATCACATTGAATATCAAAGAGGTTTCGCTATGCGTGAAATCTCAGGGAGAAACCGGGTATGCTGTTATTACAATTGATGAAATTGCAGGAGAGGAATTAAGCAGAGAACAGTTTGTTCACATCAAAGAGCAGATGCTTGGATTTATGAAAAGGAGTTTTTCGTTTTATGTGTCTCCGCTGTTTCTTTTAATCAGTGAGAATGAACAGAGTGCGTGGAGGCTGTTTGATGAGAGAGACTTTTTTTGGCGGATTGTGCCAAGTGAGAACAGACTTATGGTTTTTCAGGCATCGGCACATGAGTATGAAGAGCTTCGCCAGCCATTGGAAAGGTTGTATCCGGGAGGCTGGCAGATAAGCTCCGGTGGAGAGTTCAGACAAGGAGCAAATACCGGGAAACGGACAGAAGTATTTGGACCGGAGAGGAGATTCCCGGTTGGAAATGGAGATCTTCCTGTAGTAAATTTAGGAATTGTCGGCTTAAATATTCTGTGTTTTCTGATCACGGACTTTATTTTGCTTGGTGGGGAACAGATTGTAGACCTCTATGCGCTGAATTGGCAGAGGGTGGTAGAATATGGAGAATGGTACCGTCTGGTCACATCGATGTTTCTGCATGGCGGGGCACAGCATATTGCCGGAAATATGTTTGTTCTTTTGTATATCGGTTCCTGCCTGGAACAGCAGATTGGCAAGGTTCGTTATATGATTTTATATTTGGGTTCGGGAATTGTTGCAGGTCTTGCATCTATGGTTTATAATATGAGATTAGAAACAAATGTGTATTCGTTAGGAGCTTCCGGTGCAATCTTCGGTGTGATGGGGGCATTGTTGTTTTTGGTGATTTTTTGCAGAAAATACGCCGGGGGATTTAATATTCGTCAAATACTTACAATGGTCATTTTGACTTTGTTTAGTGGTTTTAATAATCCGAGTGTTGACAATATGGCTCATATCGGGGGGTGTATCGCCGGTTTCTTACTCACAGCACTCCTGATGATCGGATTCCGGCAGACCAGGGAGAAAATATAAGGTTTTTACAGATTTGGAGGAAATGAATGAAGGTAAATATTTATTATGGTGGCAGAGGTTTGATTGATGATCCGACCATTTTTGCGGTGAAAAAAATCATTACGGTTTTAGAGGAATTAAATATTAAGGTAATGCGCTATAATCTCTATGAGGATAAGCGGGGGATTGCGGTATTGCCAAAGACATTAAAGGAAGCGGATGCTGTCATTTTAGCTGCTTCTGTAGAGTGGACAGGGATCGGGGGACTTCTTTGGCAGTTTTTGGATGCCTGCTGGCTCTATGGAGATAAGGAAAAGCTCAACGGACTCTATATGATGCCGGTCGTGATTTCGACGACCTACGGAGAAAAGGATGCATTGTTTTCCATGGTTAAGGCCTGGGAGCTTTTAGGCGGGATTGTCTTTGATGGAATCTGTGCCTACATTAAAGATTCGGTTACATTTGAGACAAGCTCGGATTATTCCTTTTTGCTTGAGAAGAAGACGGAGAATTTTTATCGGTTTTTTTCAAAAAAACTCTCTTCTTTCCCGTCGAGCAGTGTGGCTGTCAGAGAGAGTGCCATGCAGTCGAAAAAAATCAGCCTGACGCCGCAGGAAAGCGAACAGTTGTCTGCATATGTATCAGACGATACTTATGTGCAGCGGCAAAAAGAGGATATTTTGGAATTGACGCAGATGTTTAAACAGATGATGGGGGATGAGGAACCTTATCCGGAGGTGTTCAAGCGGGCATTTAAGCCGGTGCCTCATCTGGCGGTATCCTATGCCTGGGAGCTGACGGATGAAGGACAGACGCTGTTCATTATCATTGATAATGATTCGATTGACTGTCACTATGGGGGAGAACAGACGGCCGATGTAGCAGTGCGTTCGGAAAAGGCAGTTTTAGAAAGGGTGATCGGGGGAGAAGAGTCCATGCAGGCGGCATTCCGGTCAGGTGCTGTTACGGCAAAGGGGAACTTTAAGCTTTTAGATACCTTTGATATCTTGTTTCAATTTGGAAAGGCATAAAATATGAAAATTTTAGGAATAGACAGTTCCGGGCTGACTGCATCGGCGGCTGTTATTAACGGAGATACGGTGATTGCGGAATTTACTGTCAATAATAAAAAGACACATTCGCAGACATTGCTTCCGATGATTGAAAAGGTGGTGGCAATGTCAGAGATTCCTTTGGAGGAATTAGACGCAGTTGCTGTTGCTGCAGGGCCGGGATCATTTACCGGGCTTCGCATTGGTTCTGCAACGGCAAAAGGGATTGGACTTGCATTGAAAAAGCCGATCATCCCGGTTCCGACACTGGAGGGGCTTGCGTATAGAGTGGCAGTGAGCGATGCGTTGATCTGTCCGATGATGGATGCAAGGAGAGATCAGGTGTATACCGGCCTGTACCGCAGAAAGAAGAGTGGTCTGGAAATCGTACAGGCGCAGGAGGCGGTTGCAATCAGCGAGATAACGGAGCAGATCAATGAGTTTGCTGAGCCTGTCCTTTTTTTGGGAGACGGGATTCCGGTTCAGGAAAAGTATCTGGAAGAAAATCTGAAGGTTCCTTATGAGTTTGCTCCAATGCATTTGAACAGACAGGGTGCAGCGGCAGTTGCGGCTTTAGGAAGTGTGTATTTCGCAGAGGGCAGAGCGGAGACTGCAGCAGAGCATAAGCCGGTTTATCTGCGAAAATCACAGGCTGAGAGGGAGCGGGAGAATGCATGAGATTTGCTTGATGAGGGAAGCTGATATTCCACAGGTGGTATCTTTGGAAAAGCAATTTTTTTCCCGCCCGTGGTCAGAAAAAAGCTTTCGTGATGCTCTTGATTCCGAAACGACACTATATCTTGCTGCTAAAGCAGGGGGGCAGCTTACAGGATATTGCGGTTTTTACATTTCTTATGAATGTGCCGATCTTTGTAATATGGCAGTAGCTAAAGCGGCAAGGCGGCAGGGAGTAGGAGAAATGCTTTTAAAAACTGCGTTTGAGATATTAAAACAAAGAGGGGTGATGAAGATTTTTTTAGAGGTACGGGAATCCAATATTCCCGCAATCAGGCTCTATGAGAAGCTGCATTTTCAAAAGAACGGCATGCGGAAAAATTATTATTCGGATCCGCCGGAGGATGCGGTGCTTATGGAACGAAATCAGGAAGAAAACAGTTGTGTATAAAACGGGTTATGGTTACCTGTTACTGGAAAGGGGCTTTATGATGAATCAGAAAAATAATAAAATTTTAATTGTGTGTTTTTTGGCAGTATGTATACTATTTGGCAGTGTAGTTTCTCCTGCAGTGGATTGCTCTGCAATGACATTGAAACAGAAATACACGAAGCGTTACAAAAAACTGGAGAAAAAGTGCAAAGAAAAATATACTTATGATGCTCCACAGACGCAGATGAATATTGAGGCTTATGAAGAGTATGGGCTTTGGGATAAAGAACTGAACACAGCGTATCAGGATGTATATAAAAGATTGTCTGCAAAGGAACAGAAAAAGCTGAAAAAATCAGAGCAGAAATGGATTAAGAAAAAGGAGAAAAAGGCAAAAAAGGAAGCAAAGTGGTGTGAGGGAGGTTCCATGTATCCGATGGTATATGCGGGAAATCTGACTGCGCTTACGAAAAAAAGAATCAAGTGGCTGATTAAAAATTATATGTGAGAGCAGCTTTTATAAACCATTTCCAAGCATTGCCACTATACAAAAGGGACAAAGAGAAATATACTGAAAGGGAATACATTTCATTTCGAGGAAAGATGCGCTAATACATTTTTCCGGAAAGGAAGCTCTATGCAGAAGATAGAAAAAATTTCATGTAATATGTGTGGCAGGGAACTGAAGATGGAGAACGGAATTTTAAAGGAGGATGCCTTTGAAGCAAAGAAGCAGTGGGGGTATTTTTCAAAAAAGGATGCCTTTTTGCACTCTTTTGTGCTTTGTGAGGATTGCTATGACCGCTTGACGGAGCGTTTTCAGATACCGCCGGTTATTACAGAGGTAACAGAGTTATAAGGGGATTTTTGTGTTATAGTTAACGAATTTATAAATTGCAGTCCGGTATAGTGCAATTATTCAATTCGTTTACTATTATAGTTGGAAAAATTTTCAACTTATGTTATAATGCTTTTAAAACTGGAAAGGTATTTGACATTTATGTTGGACGTTTGTTTGTTAGGGACGAGCGGTATGATGCCGTTGCCGGGCAGGTGGCTCACTGCTTTGATGACGCGGTTTGAAGGAAGCAGCCTTTTGATTGACTGTGGAGAGGGAACACAGGTAGCAATCCGGGAAAAGGGCTGGAGTGTGAATCCACTTGATACGATCTGTTTCACGCATTATCATGGGGATCACATCAGCGGACTTCCGGGACTTCTGCTTTCTATGGGGAATTCCGACCGGACAGAGCCGGTGACCTTAATCGGACCGAAGGGGCTTGAAAAGGTGGTCAACAGTCTGCGGATCATTGCGCCGGGACTTCCGTTTCCGTTAAAGTTTATTGAGTTATCCGGAACGGAAGAAAAGTTTGAACGGAAAGGGTATCATATCACGGCGTTTCGTGTACAGCATAATGTCACATGCTATGGATATACGATTGAGATTCCGCGTGGCGGCAGGTTTTTTGTGGAAAAAGCGAAAGAAAATCATGTTCCGATGTCTATGTGGAACAGACTGCAGCATGGAGAATCTGTGGAGGAAGACGGAAAGCTCTATACACCGGATATGGTGATTGGACCGCCGAGGACGGGAATTAAGCTGACCTATTGTACAGATACGCGGCCGGTAGAGAGCATTGTAGAACATGCTAAGCATTCCGACCTTTTCATTTGTGAAGGAATGTACGGAGAGCCGGAGAAGCAGGAAAAAGCTGCTGAAAAAAAGCATATGACTTTTCTTGAAGCGGCAGAGACGGCAAAGAAATCTGAGGTAAAAGAGATGTGGCTGACGCATTACAGTCCATCTTTGCTGAATCCGGAAAACTATATGAAACCGGTAAAAAAGATTTTTTCCAATGCCTATCCGGGGAAGGATGGGAAAAGTTGTACATTGGATTTTCCAAAAGAATAGTGAAAGGTTACCAGGAGGAATGTTTGTATGGATAAGATGACGAAAAAAATTGTGGGGGCGTTTGCTGCGATCATTGCCGTTGCGGGAGTGATCTTAGCTGTTTTTTTTATTGTCGGAAGGCAGGATGACGGCTCGAAAAGGTCCACTTTGGAAACATTGGCAAATAAGGACCTGGATAATGCTTATCCCGGAACTCCGACGGAGCTTGTGAAACTGTACTGGCGTTATAATCAATTTATGTATAGTAAGAAATTATCTGACAAAGAGATGGAAACTCTGATGAGACAGCTGCGAAAGCTTTATGATGATGAGCTTCTTGCACAGGACGAAAATTCAGAGGAAAACATGTTAAAAAATCTGAAAAAGGATAAAGAAAATCGTGGGAATGAAACGATTGTATCTACGATTGTCCAAAAGTATGAGAGTGTAAAGGTGGAAACATCAAAGGGGGAGAGCTACGCAACGGTATATGTGGCAGTCAATGTGAAAAAAAGCGGAAAGACTTCGAAGTTTTTTGAGAGTATGCGCTGCCGTACCGATCAGAATAAAAAATGGAAAATCCTGGGGTGGAAGACAGCTACCCAGCAGGAGGCGATCAAGGCGGGGATTGAGTAGGAGACTGACGATGAAAGACATATTGATTTTGGGGATTGAGACTTCATGTGATGAGACGGCTGCTGCTGTAGTAAAAAATGGACGAGAGGTGCTGTCAAATGTGATTTTTTCTCAGATTGATATTCATACATTGTATGGAGGTGTTGTGCCTGAGATTGCGTCCAGGAAACATATTGAAAAGATCAATCAGGTCATAGAAAAATCATTAGAGGATGCGGAAATCTCCCTGCAGGAGGTGGATGCGGTTGCTGTTACATACGGACCGGGACTGGTGGGAGCCCTGTTAGTCGGAGTAGGGACTGCGAAAGGGATTGCTTATGCGGCAGGAAAGCCTTTGGTGGCGGTTCATCATATCGAAGGGCATATTGCGGCGAATTACATTGAACATCAGACATTAGAGCCGCCTTTTTTATGTCTGGTGGTTTCGGGAGGCCATACACACCTGGTCCGGGTGGAGGATTATACTTCATTTGAAATCATTGGCAGAACACATGATGACGCTGCAGGAGAGGCATTTGACAAGGTGGCAAGGGCGATCGGGCTTGGCTATCCGGGAGGTCCGAAGATTGATCAGGCGGCAAAGGAAGGGAATCCTAAGGCGATTGATTTTCCGCGGGCGAAGATTGCGGATTCTGCATATGATTTTAGCTTTTCCGGTGTGAAGTCGGCGGTACTGAATTATCTGAATCAGTGTGAGATGAAAAAGCTCCCCGTGAAGCGGGAGGATGTGGCTGCTTCGTTTCAGCAGGCGGTCGTAGATGTACTGGTGGATCATGCTGTTCGTGCCGCCGGGGCATTGGGTGAGAAGAAGCTTGCCGTTGCCGGTGGAGTGGCAGCGAATTCCTGTCTGCGAAGCGCGATGGAGCAGGCGTGTAAGGAGAACGGTTTGGAATTGTGTTATCCTTCACCGGTCTATTGTACCGATAACGCAGCCATGATTGCGGTACAGGGGTATTACGAATATAAAAAGGGAAACATCTGTGACCTGGATCTGAACGCAATACCGAATCTGAAAATCGGGGAGGATAAATTTACCGGGACAAACATTTCATATTTAGAAAAATGACTGGATAATGAACCTTTGAATTGGCTCAAGTGAAAAAGTACGAAAAATTGTCAAAAAATCCGAATAATTAAAGAAAAATATCTGAAAAACTGCTTGCATTCTTAAAGATTCTGATATATAATATGGTTTGTTGATTGCTGCTATGGCTCAGGTGGTAGAGCGTCGCCTTGGTAAGGCGGAGGTCACGGGTTCAAATCCCGTTA
>CADBMH010000254.1 GCA_902795705.1 uncultured Lachnospiraceae bacterium
CTTCACACCTTTTATGAACCCATAATCTCAATACTCTCTGCCTCATTATTATCATTCACAGTCACTCTTAAGATGCTGTTTTCCTTGATGTCATCTGCAGATGCCTCTTTCTGGTTGTCTCTTCCTCCGGTCGTGATCTTCGTGTCCGAAGTAATCGTAAAAGTCAGGGTTTCATCGGTTGCCGTAAACTCCATCTTCCCCTGCGGTCCCTTATCATCCTTTTGATCCGGCGGCGTCTGTCCATCCGGTCCATTACCGTCCGGGCCACCTTTTCCGCCCGGTCCGCCCGGATTCTCGCCTACTGCGGCGGTAATCGTGCTGCCGTCTACCTTTGTTACCTTGACCATCTTGCTGTTATCATCCTGCGGTCTTCCCTGCATCTTATCATTGCCGTCCGTATTCTGCTCAGTCGCTGCCTTGGTGCTGCTGTTCGAAGAGCTTCCGGAGGTTCCTGCACATCCTGTTACCATTGCTGCTGTAAGTGCCATCATACATCCAATCGCTATTATTTTCTTTCTCATAATAATCCCTCCAATCCCGGCTTATCAAATCCGTCTGGTTTTAATAATTGCCTGTGTTGTTTTAAGTTGTTAAACACACTATAGAAGAATTTCGTGAAGAAAATAGGGATAAAATGTGTTTATTCCGTGAAAAGCAAAAGACTTTTTACAATGTAAAAAGTCCTCTGAAGATTATAATTTATTTCATTCCTTCGCCTCGCCATGTGCAATGATCTCATCTAAAATCGCCGCTGCCACCTCATCCTTACTCATCTTCGGCAGTTCTCTTTCCCTGTCCCTGCAGATCAGTGTAACAACATTTGTATCCACACCGAACCCGGCACCCTCAACCTTTAAGTTGTTTGCCACGATCATATCCAGGTTTTTCGTTTCCAGTTTCTTTCTGGAATTTTCAAGCATATGTTCCGTTTCCATCGAAAAACCGCATAAAATCTGCCCTTTTCTTTTATGCTCGCCCAGATATTTCAAAATATCGTCCGTTCTTTTTAGAAGAATATGGGAATTTCCCTCTTTCTTTTTCATCTTCTCTTCTGCAACAGTCTCCGGCGTATAATCTGCCACCGCAGCCGCTTTAATAATAATATCCTGCTGTTCGCAGACCTTTTTCACTGCAGCAAACATCTCTCCCGCCGTCTGCACCTTGACCGTACTGACAAAAGGCGGCGGTGTAAGTTCTACAGGTCCTGTCACTAAAGTCACCTCAGCCCCGCGCTGCATTGCCGCTCTCGCGATCGCATACCCCATCTTTCCGGTCGAATGATTTGAGATAAAACGCACCGGATCGATCGGCTCCACGGTCGGTCCCGCTGTTACAAGCACTTTTTTCCCGGCATAGTCCTTTTCAAAACGGATTTCTTTTAAAATATATTCTAACAACACCTCTTCCGAAGGAAGCTTGCCCGCACCGACATCCCTGCAGGCAAGAAGCCCGGTATCCGGTTCGATCACCGTATAACCATGCTGTTTCAGCTTGCCGATATTTTCCTGCACGATCGTATTCTCATACATATTCGTATTCATCGCCGGAGCAATAAGCTTCGGACACGGACATGCCATCACCGTGGTTGTCAGCATATCGTCCGCAATACCGCCGGCAAGCTTGCCGATCACATTCGCCGTAGCGGGCGCGACAAGGACGACATCCGCTCTCTTGGCGAGCGCTACATGCTCCACCTGGTATTCAAAATTCCGGTCAAAGGTATCGATCAGACATTTATGATTTGTCAGAGTTTCAAATGTAATCGGATGGATAAAATTCGTCGCATTTTTTGTCATCAGCACCTGTACATCTGCATGAAGCTTGCCAAGCATGCTCACCAGATTCGCCATTTTATATGCGGCAATGCTGCCTGTTACTCCGATCACAACGGTCTTTCCTTTTAGCATATTTTTCCCCTTTACTGCTTCGGAGACAACTCTCCATATTTTTCATAGCGCGAAATCTGGCTGATCTTATTTTCTCCATCGACAAAAACAACATACGGCTTATGCTCCTTTGCCTCCTCCGGCGTCATCTGCGCATATGCCATAATAATAATATGATCGCCCACCTGCACCTGCCTGGCAGCCGCGCCGTTCAGACAGATCATGCCGCTCCCGGCTTCTCCCGCAATTGTATATGTCTCAAAACGGTTCCCGTTCTCCACATCCACGATCTGCACATACTCATATTCAAATATCCCCGCGGCCTTCATAAGCTCGGGATCTACCGTAATGCTGCCGACATAATTTAATTCTGCCTGCTTTACCACAGCCCGGTGGATTTTGCCTTTTAACATGGTAATTGTCATAATATTCTCCCTTCTGCAAATAAATTTGCATCCGACATTTGATTCCCTTGCGGAGTTTATACGAGCACATTGTCAATCAATCTCGTCTTTCCGATATAGACAGCAATCGCGATCAAAGTCTCCCCTTCAATTTTTTCTACCGGCTCTAATGTATTCCAGTCCACCACCTCTACATAATCGATTTTAGCCAATGGCTCCGACTGGATTTTCTCTGTAATCGCGCTCTGCAGCTTTTTCGCATCTCTCTCGCCCTCATCAAAAAGCCGCCTGCCCTCTTTTAAGGACTGACTTAAGATCAGCGCTGCCTTTCTCTCCTCAGGACTTAAGTAAGTATTTCTGGAGCTTTTTGCAAGCCCGTCCTCTTCCCTGACGATCGGGCAGCCGACAATCTGAATCCCGAAATTCAGGTCATTTACCATATGCCTGATCACGGCAAGCTGCTGTGCATCCTTCTGTCCGAAATATGCCCTGTCCGGCGTTACAATATGAAAAAGCTTGGAAACCACGGTACATACGCCCCGGAAATGGATCGGTCTCGTCTTTCCGCAAAGACCGCCTGTCAGAGTTTCCATATCTACATAGGAAGAAAAATCTTTTTCATACATCTCCGAAGGCTCCGGATGAAAGATCAGAGAAGCTCCCGCCTCTTCACAAAGTGCCGCATCTCTCTCCATATCTCTCGGATAAGTTTCTAAATCCTCACCCGGTCCGAACTGCATCGGATTGACAAATACACTGACAACGGTTCTGTCATTTTCGGAAACCGAACGGTCAATCAGACTTTTATGTCCCTCATGCAGATATCCCATCGTCGGCACCAGACCAACCGAAAGTCCCTCTCTTCTCCATGCCCTGACCTGCTCTCTGACCTCATTTATCGTATTTACTATTTTCATTTTCTTACTCACTTTCTTTTCTAAAATTCTAGTACAGCTTTTCTATAATATCATCATCTATCTTATAGGTGTGCTCCTCTGCCGGAAATGTTCCCGCATTCACCTCTTCTATATACGCCCGAAAAGCTTCCTTCATCACATCACCGACATTCGCGAACTGTTTCACGAATTTCGGAACATAATCGCTGAACATTCCAAGCATATCCTGATACACAAGGACCTGTCCGTCACAATTCTTTCCGGCACCGATTCCGATCGTCGGAATCTCAAGCTTCTCTGTAATGAGCGTCGCAAGCTTCGCCGGAATCCCCTCCAGAGTTACGGAAAACGCTCCCGCCTCCTGAACCCTTAAGGCATCCTCTAATAGCTTCTTTGCTGCCGCTTCACTCTTTCCCTGCACCTTGAATCCGCCAAACGCATTGATCGACTGCGGAGTCAACCCAAGATGAGCCATGACCGGAATTCCCGCCTCCGTGATTGCTTTGATCTGCGGACATACACTGGCGCCGCCCTCTAATTTTACGGCACCTGCGCGCCCTTCCTTTAAAAGCCTTCCTGCATTGACAACAGCATCATATACCGATGCCTGATAAGACATGAACGGCATGTCCACAATGACAAGAGCCTCCTTTGCCCCTCTTGCCACTGCCGCCCCGTGGTGGATCATATCCTCCATTGTTACGGAAAGCGTATCCTCATATCCTAAAATTACATTTCCGAGAGAATCTCCTACTAAAATCGAATCGATTCCCGCCTCATCGATCAGCTTCGCCGTAGAATAGTCATACGCCGTAAGCATCGTGAGCTTCCTTCCCTCTTCCTTTGCCTGTTTAAATGTCATCACTGTCTTTTTCATTTTGATGCCCCTTTAGACAAATTCCGGCACCTGTGCCAAAATTGTCTTTCCCTTTCTGAATATCTGCCGTACAAGTACATCAGAAATTAATTCTTTATGTTAAATTTCTGCCATACCCGGTCAGATTTCTAATAAATTTTTTAAAGCAGTATAATCCCTTTCCGGATTTTTCCGTTCCGAAATCTGCACCAGAACCTCACTTAACAGTTTATAAATCCGGGCTGTCTGTGAATCCGTCACCTCCAGATGCTTCTTCACTGTTTCCACATCTCCTCTTTCTACCGGTCCGGTCAAAGCTTCTGCCGTCCCCTTCTCAAGCATTGTATGAATATTATTCTCCACAAGCGGAGTCAAAAGCTCCTTACTGTCTTCTTCTGAAAAACCACAGTCTGCCAGAAGCCTTAAGCTCGTTTCAAATAAAGCAATCATCAGATTACTTGAAATCGCCGCGGCTGCATGATACTTTAACTTATCCCCGGCACGGATCGTCAAAATCCTGTGCCTAAGCCTTTCGCCAAACAGCTCTTTCATGACACGGACTGCCTCTTTTTCGCCCTCCATAACTAAAAATGCCGTAGAAAAATTTTGATATGCGGTGAATTTGTCGCCAAAGGCGTACATAGGATGGATCGAAATCCCGGCTGCACCGGTCTTTTCAATCCCAGAAAATACATGAGATGATAATGAACCACTAAAATGCCCGATTATTTTCCCGGATAACTCCAAGCCCGCAATGCAATCCCATACTTTAGCAATCTCCCCGTCAGGAGTCGCAATAAAAAGGGTATCGCTCGCCTCTGTCAGAGCCTCTGTTGTCTGATATACCTTCGTCCCGGTAAACTCCGCCGCCGTAGCAGCACTGTCAATCGTCCTGCTGTAATAGCCCGCGACGGAAATATTCTGCTCACGCAGATACTTTCCAAGTGTCGTGCCGACCTTTCCGGCACCGATAAAACCAACCTTCAAATCACCACCTCATTTCCCATGCGTGGCAATTATATCATCTGATGCAGTTTCTGTTGCAGTAAACGAATTTAGAAATTGCTAATTCTTTTACTATTAGAATACCGCTCAAGCTCGTGCATTTGCACAACGGTTATTATAGCATGGCAGGTTCTTTTTGGCAATAAGAAAAAAGGGTGATTGTCCCCACAAGCCCCTGCTCCTCCGGCCGGATTTCCTCAAACACCCTTTCCTCTATTATGAAAATGCTTTAAATATATTATTATTATACTTACATTTATACCAAATCTGTATCACTTAATTTAATATAATTCTATATGATTTTAGTATAAGCTGCCAACCACGTCCCAAAAGTGAGGCAACTTATTTAGACTCAAACCTGAACGGCAACACCACTTTGAAAAAATTATTGAAAAAAAACCTCAAAAATGCTATGATTCAAAATACAATTTTTAATAAGATGAAAAATCGTGTAAAAAATATAAAACAGCAAGTGCTTCATCATGGAGGATCCGTATGTCAGTATCTTATGAATATTACAAAATATTTTATTATGTAGCCAAATATCACAGCTTCAACAAGGCTGCCTCCATGCTGTATAACAGCCAGCCTAACATCACGCGCGCCATCAACAATCTGGAAAGCGCACTGAATTGCAGGCTTTTTCTCCGGTCACACCGTGGTGTAACTCTGACCGAAGAGGGAGAAGCCTTATTTCAATATGTTCAGGCAGCACATCGCCAGATCGAGCTTGGAGAAAGCATGCTCGAATCCATACACGATCTTAAGCTTGGCAATATATCCATTGGTATCTCCATCGGTATCGCAGAGGGCTTCATTCGTGAAACCATCCTTCCTGCCATTCAGTCTTTTCACGAGAGCTATCCGAAAATACGGCTTCGCATTATCAATAACTCAACTCCCCAGTTAATTGCCGATATTGAAGAAGATCTTTTGGATATCGCCATCATTACATCAGGTTCCTGCCAAAAAAAGATTTCTGAGGAATTTCTTCTTCACTCCTTCCGCGATATCGTAGTTGCCGGAGCTTCCTATGCCTTCCTCTGCGAAAATCCGGTATCCTTACAGGATATTGTGAAGCAGCCTCTGATCAGCCTTTGGCGGCAGACAGAAACCTATGATCTCTACCATAAATTCTTTTTGGCAAACGGACTGGATTTTGAACCACAGGTCGAAACAGCAACGACCTCACAGCTTTTAGCCTTTACGGAAAGCAATATGGGGATTGCCTTCATTTCACCAAAATATGCAACCCCGTCTTTAGAACAGAAGAAAATATTCCGTCTTGAACTCAGAGAAGAGCTGCCGCTGCGTACCGTCGCCATGATCCATAGCAAAAAAGCAAAGGACAGCCCCACCGTAACTGCTTTTCAAAACATTTTGCAAAAAAGAAAGAACGGTTGATTCAACATGTATAGAAACAATCTTTTACAATAAAAGCTCTGCACATAGCCTGTCCATGTGCAGAACTTTTTTTCTTTAATAGAAAATTCCGTGAATTTTCCATTAAAGAAAAAAGACTCTGTGAGGATGCATATTTTTACAATTTCGGGAAATTGTCTAAAGACAATCCTCCATCTAAGCGTTACACTGTAATTATTAACTAATTTTTAAAGGAGGGACCAGAATGGCAAAATATGTTATGGCACTTGATGCCGGTACAACCAGCAACCGTTGTATTCTCTTTAATGAAAAGGGTGAAATGTGCAGCGTGGCGCAGAAAGAATTTACACAGTTTTTCCCAAAGCCGGGCTGGGTAGAGCATGACGCAAACGAAATTTGGTCAACTCAGCTTTCCGTAGCTCGTGAGGCAATGGCAAAGGTAGATGCAACTGCATCCGATATTGCTGCAATCGGTATCACAAATCAGCGTGAGACCGTCATTGTATGGGACAGGGAAACCGGACAGCCGGTAAGCCATGCCATCGTTTGGCAATGTCGCCGTACAGCAGATTTCGCAGAACAGATGAAAGGAAGGATTCCGGGAATTGTAGAAAAATTCCAGCAAAAGACCGGACTGAAATTTGATCCTTATTTCTCAGGTACAAAGATCCGCTGGATTCTCGATAATGTCGAAGGCGTTCGTGAAAGAGCTGAAAAAGGTGAGCTCTGCTTTGGTACAGTGGATTCCTGGCTGATCTATAAGCTGACGAAAGGAAAAGTACATGTCACCGATTATTCCAATGCATCCAGAACATTGTTGTATAACATTAATACCCTGGAGTGGGATGATGAGCTTTGCCAGATTTTAGAGATTCCAAAGAGCATGCTTCCGGAGGTAAAACCATCAAGCTGCATCTATGGTGAATCTGATCCGGAATTTTTCGGCGGACCGATCCGTATCGCAGGCGCTGCTGGCGACCAGCAGGCTGCCCTCTTCGGACAGACCTGCTATAATGAAGGAGATGCAAAAAATACCTATGGTACGGGCTGCTTTATGTTAATGAACACAGGAGAAAAACCAATCTTCTCCAAGAACGATCTGTTGACCACGATTGCATGGGGACTCGACGGAAAAGTAACCTATGCCTTAGAGGGTTCCGTATATGTAGCGGGTGCTGCAATCCAGTGGCTTCGTGATGAATTAAAAATTGTAGATTCCTCACCGGATTCTGAATACTTTGCTACTCGTGTTAAAGATACGAACGGATGCTATGTAGTTCCGGCATTTACCGGACTTGGCGCTCCATACTGGGATCCTTATGCGCGCGGCATGATCACTGGACTTACCCGTGGCGTCAACAAATATCATATTATCCGTGCTACCTTAGAGTCTTTGGCATATCAGACCTATGATGTACTTCATGCAATGGAGCTTGATTCCGGCAAGCATCTTACCTCTTTAAAGGTAGACGGTGGAGCTTCCAATAACAACTTCCTGCTGCAGTTCCAGTCTGATATCATCAATACAAATGTACTTCGTCCGAGCTGCGTAGAGACAACAGCCATGGGAGCTGCATATCTTGCAGGTCTGGCAGTAGGATACTGGTCAAGCAAAGAAGATGTTATCAAAAACTGGTCCGTAGATCAGGAATTTAAACCTCAGATGGAGGATAAGGCACGCGAAGAAAACTTAAAGGGCTGGGCTCAGGCAGTAGCGGCAACACGCGGCTGGGCAAAGTAATTTAAATGAAAGGAGAAAATTATCATGCAGGCTTATATAGCAGAATTTGTGGGAACATTGTTCCTTGTACTTTTAGGAGACGGCGTTTGCTGTAATGTCAGCTTAAACAAATCAGGTATGAAGGGCGGCGGCACCGTTCACATCCTGATCGGATGGGGTATGGCAGTTATGGTACCGGCTTTTGCATTCGGCTCCCTGTCCGGTGCACATTTTAATCCGGCAGTTACAATCGGTGTAGCAATTCGAGGTGGAATGGACTGGAGCATGGTGCCCGGTTATATCATTGCACAGATGCTCGGTGGCATCTGTGGTGCGATCATTTTATTTGTTCTGTACCATGATCACTTTAAAGCAACCGAGGATACCGCAACGAAACGCGGTGTATTCTGCACAGCACCTTCTATCCGTAATACGGGACTGAACTTTTTATCTGAGTTTGTAGCTACACTCTGCCTGGTATTTTTCCTGGCAGCAATCCCTGCAAACTGTGGTGCTTCCGGCATGAGCTGGGCTTTAGTATATGGTGTCATCGTATCCATGGGTGCTTCCTTCGGCGGTCTGACCGGATACGCAATGAATGCAGCAAGAGATACCGCTCCGCGTATTGCTTATACGATTCTTCCGATACCGGGAGAGAAGGATGCTGACTGGAGCTATGGCTGGATTCCTCTGGTAGCACCAATTCTTGGTGGTATCTGCGGCTCCCTGCTTTACATGGCAATCTTTTAATGCAAAATAATGCCGGTGTTCCGGGCAGGAAAAGCTGCATTCGCAGCATGAACTTAAATCAAACAGATACAAGGTAGTTTTTATAAGGATGAAAAACATGCGGTGGTAGATTTTATCTGCCGCCGTATGTATAAATATAGGGATAAAAATTATTACGATTCATAAAAATCTTAATTCGAAAGGAGAATAGACGTGATATATGATGTAATCATTATCGGTGCCGGTGTCAGCGGCTGCGCTGCAGCCAGAGAGCTATCCCGCTATCAACTGAATGTATGCGTTCTGGAGCGGGAAGAAGATGTCTGTTCAGGCACCAGCAAAGCAAACAGTGCTATTATCCACGCAGGCTTTGATGCACCTGCAGGTTCTCTGATGGCAAAGCTGAATGTCGAAGGGAATGAAATGATGGACGACCTTTGCAGAGATTTAGATATTCCATTTAAACGAAACGGCTCTTTAGTCGTATGTATACACAAAGAAGAACTGGACGGCTTAAAGGAGCTTTATGACCGCGGGGTGCAGAACGGGGTAAAGGACCTGAAGATTTTATCGAAAGAAGAAGTCCACAAGATGGAGCCAAATCTTTCTGATAATGTGGAAGGTGCTCTCTACGCTCCGACCGGCGGAATCATCTGCCCATTCATCTTAAATATTGCAATGGCAGAAAATGCCAATGTCAATGGAGTGGATTTCCGCTTTAATACAGAGGTGGAATCTCTCAAACGGGATGATGCCGGAATCTGGCATATCCGCACCTGCACCGGAGAATATCTGACAAAATATGTAGTAAACGCAGCCGGTGTCTATGCGGATCAGTTCCATAATATGGTCAGTGAAAACAAAATTCACATTACTCCCCGCCGCGGCGACTACTGTCTGCTTGATAAGGAAATGGGCGGACATGTATCCTGCACGATTTTCCCACAGCCTACGAAATTCGGCAAGGGTGTTTTGGTTTCCCCGACGGTACACGGCAATCTGATCGTGGGACCGACAGCAATTGATATCGAAGATAAAGATTCCACAGCTACGACAGCAGAAGGAATCAGCAGTCTTATCGAAAAAGCAGGAATGAATGTAAAGGATCTTCCGGTAGGAAGAAAAGTAATCACCAGTTTTGCAGGACTTAGGGCACATGAGGACCACCATGAATTTATCATTGAAGAATTAAAGGACGCACCGGGCTTTATCGACTGTGCCGGTATCGAATCACCGGGTCTTTCTTCCTCACCTGCCATCGGACGCATGGTAAAAGATATCCTCTGTGAACGGATTAAGCCGGTGGAAAAGGAAGACTGGATTGCCACACGGAAGGGCATATTAAATCCGACAGAGCTTTCTTTGGAAGAACGCAATGAACTGATCAAAAAGGAACCGGCATACGGACAGATCATCTGCAGATGCGAATCCGTTTCCGAGGGAGAAATCTTAGATGCGATCAGGCGGCCACTGGGAGCCCGCTCCTTAGATGGTGTCAAACGCCGTACCCGCGCCGGTATGGGAAGATGTCAGGCGGGTTTCTGCTCACCGCGTGTTATGGAGATTCTTCATAACGAGCTTGGAATTCCTATGGAGAAAATCACAAAGAGCGGCGGCAAATCTGTCATTGCTCCTGATTTATTAAAGGTTCAGAAAGGGGGCGAAGCATAATGCAGAATTATGATATTGTAGTCATCGGCGGCGGGCCGGCCGGTCTTGCTGCTGCAGCGGAAGCAAAAAAGTCCGGTATCGACAGTATTCTTATTCTGGAGAGGGATCATGATCTCGGCGGTATCTTAAACCAATGTATTCACAACGGCTTCGGTCTCCACACCTTTAAAGAGGAGCTCACTGGTCCGGAATACGCACAGCGCTTTATGGACGAAGTCTTTGATCTCAAAATTGAATACAAATTAAACACAATGGTCATGGATATTACCGCAGATAAAATAGTAACCGCCATGAATAAAACAGATGGCATGTTCCAGATACAGGCAAAAGCAGTAATTTTGGCCATGGGCTGCAGAGAGCGTCCGAGAGGTGCACTAAATATCCCCGGCTATCGTCCGGCTGGCATCTTCTCTGCCGGAACCGCACAGAGACTTGTAAACATCGAAGGCTATATGCCCGGAAAAGAGGTCGTGATCTTAGGTTCCGGCGACATCGGCCTGATCATGGCACGCCGCATGACATTAGAAGGAGCAAAGGTGAAGGTGGTAGCCGAACTGATGCCGTATTCCGGAGGATTAAAGAGAAATATCGTCCAATGTCTGGATGATTACGGAATCCCTCTTAAGCTTTCCCATACCGTAGTAGATATCGAAGGAAAGGAACGCGTTACAGGCATTACGATTGCTGAAGTCGGTCCTGACATGAAACCGATCCCCGGAACAGAAGAATATTACTCCTGTGATACTCTTCTGCTATCCTGTGGTCTCCTTCCTGAGAACGAGCTCTCAAAAACAGCAGGAGTAGAGCTTTCTCCGATCACCTCAGGACCGGTAGTCAACGACTCTTTAGAAACGAATATCGAAGGAATTTTTGCCTGCGGCAATGTGCTTCATGTCCATGATCTCGTGGATTTTGTATCTCAGGAAGCCGCAAATGCCGGAAAAAATGCCGCAAAATATGTGAAAAACGGTAAAACTGCCTCCACAAAAGAAGTCAAGATCAAAGCGGCCTGTGGTGTACGTTATACCGTTCCATGCACCATCCGTCCGGAGGAAATGGACGATACAGTTACTGTCCGTTTCCGCGTGGGGCAGGTATTTAAAGATTCTGCTATTACAATGTATTTTGGAGACGAGCAGGTATTAAAGCGCAAAAAGCAGATTATGGCTCCGGGTGAAATGGAACAGGTGATCATCCAAAAATCGAAACTGGCAGACTTTCCTGATATTTCGGAAATCACCGTAAAAATCGAGACAGCATAGGAGGGAAAAGAAATGGAGAAAAGAGTATTAACCTGCATTGGCTGCCCTTTAGGCTGCACCATTACCGTTGAAATGGATAACGGCGAAATCAAAAGCCTGACCGGCAATACATGTAAACGCGGCGATGATTATGCCCGTAAAGAGGTCACGCATCCTACCCGTATTGTGACCAGTACCGTTCGAATCACAGAAGGAGAAATTCCGATGGTTTCCTGCAAGACGGCAGCAGATATTCCAAAAGAAAAAATCATGGATATTATGAAATGTATTAATGAAGCAACCGCTTCCGCTCCGATTAAAATCGGCGATGTATTAGTTGAAAATGTTGCAGGTACCGGGGTAAATGTGATCGCAACCAAGGATGTGAAAGCCAGCTAGGCAGCAAAACAAGTCAGTAAATGAACCTGCAAAAGAAAAAACGGTGATCGTCCGTATCTTAGAATAAAGACGATCACCGAATTATTTTAAACAAAAATCAGATTATGCAGAGAGTATGCCATGCTTATCTGTTTCTCTATGCTCGCCCATATATTGAAAACCTTTCCACAAAGAAATCAGAAAATGCAATTCCTGCATGATCTCATCATCAGACAGCTTTCGGTTCTGATACACTAAATCCATCAGGTAATAGCACAGGGACGCCGAAAAAAACTGGATCCCGCGCTGAAACTCTTCCGGATGTCGTATGCAATACTCCGAATCGTAAATACAGAACAGCTTCCCCACATTTTCTTCTACAGAACCTTTCACATGTGAAAGAATCGTCGGCCATGGAATCTGCCGTACCGCCTTTTTATAAAAAACCCAGTCATTTTGCATGGCGTGTATCAGCTCTAATATCCATCCCACAAGATCATTTTCCTCACAATCCGCTTCAGCTATCACATCATTTAGAATAATCCACTCCAGCACATCATAAATATCCTGAAAATGATAATAAAAGCTCTGGCGGCTCATATTCGTTTTATTCATAATATCCTGAATCGTGATCTTATGAATCTCCTTGCCATGAACCAATTCCTTGACACAATCTGCAATTTTTCTTTTTGTTACACAACACATACATAGTTCCCCCAATATTATTGTTAATCGCGATCGGCAATGATCCCCCACCGATCTTTTTCCATTGTAACAATTTTTCGGGGATTTCTCTACTATTTTTTTGTGTTTTATAAAAATTTTAACTCAGGAACGCTACTCATTCACAGTCACTTTTTTCCTTTAAATCCTCGTCCTTTGTGATCTTTATTTTCTGCTATAATATGATGCCAAAGTAAAAAGATATAAAATCATCAGTTGGGGCAAAATACCTTTTGACCCCAACATCATATTTATAGCAAAAGTATCTCCTCATTTTCTTTATAATACTTTGCCTGAAGTTCAAACATTTCCGCATATTTTCCGTTAAGCGCCATCAGCTCCTCATGCGTCCCATCCTCCACAATCTCTCCCTTTTCAAACATGTAGATCCGGTCTGCGTCCTTAGTTGTGGACAGACGATGTGAGATGAAAATGACCGAGGTATCAGACAGGTACTTCATAATATTGTGATTCAGTTCATACTCTGCCCTGGGATCTAAAGCACTCGACGGCTCATCTAAAATCGCAATCTGAGGATTTTTGGCAAACACTCTGGATATCGCCACCTTCTGTGTCTCCCCGCCGGACAGATTCACACCATTTTCCATAAATTCTCTGGTCAGTGGTGTAGAAAGTCCCGCAGGCAATGTCTGCAGACGCTTAAAAAAGCCTCCCTTGCAGAGGGCAGCAATCACCTTCTTCTGCCCTGCTGTCTCCGGCTCATTTTTCCCTGCATCCACATCCCCATCATTAAAATGAATTTCTTCCGTTTCCTGTCCCGCATTGACGGGCACTGCTTCTAGTTCATCCATCAAAACATTTTCCTCTAAAGAGGCTGCATAAATCTGATAGTCCTGAAAAACAGATCCGAAAACCTCCCTGTATGCATCGGTATCATAGGCTTTGATATCGCGCCCGCCGTACTCGATACTGCCGTCCGTGACATCGTAAAGGCGCATCAGAAGCTTGACAAGGGTAGATTTTCCTGCCCCGTTTTCCCCTACCAGAGCCACCTTTTCACCCGGCCTGATCTCCATGGAAATGTGTTTTAAGGTATCATGCTTCGCACCATCATAGCGAAAAGAAATATCTCTGAGCCTTAACACTTCTCTCTGCCGAGGAATTTCACATTCCCCCCTTTTATGTTCAATCCTACTCTCGTAATCCATGAAGATACGGAACTTTTCACAGAAAAGCCCTGCCCTTTGGATACGGTCCACACAATAGTTCACGGAATCCAACCGGTTTCTGACCGTTCCCTGTGCATTGTCTAACGCTGCCACCTCGCCGAGTCCGATCGACCTGCGGACAAGTGCCAGATACCCCAGATACAGCGGCACACAGAAACCGGACAGGATTGTAAAAACCGTAACCCAGTTGACCACGGACCACAGCGAAATCCGCACACCATAATATTTCCCGATCTCTATTGTCTCATCAATTGCGGCATGGAACTGCTTTTCTAACGGGATTTCAATATGTGACAATTTTATTTCCTTTGCATACTCCGGCTGATAGAAAACACGCTTGGAATAGTCTGCCCGCCTCATTAAGGTCTCCCGTTTCACATAGTAATCATACTCTAACTTAATAATGCGAAAGCGGGAAAACAGATTAATAAGAAAACCCAATACCGGAAAAATGACAATGACAGGATTGATCGTAGTGATCAGGCCGGAAAGCACAAGAACTGTCATCACATTACTTCCCATGCGTCCCAGGTCATAGACCGCCATCTCCACCATTTCCTCTAACTGGGAAGCTGTTACCACAAAATCATCATAATAGGAATCACAATCATAATACATCAGATCCATATCCACAACCTTATGGATCATCTCTTCCTGCATCATTCCCACGAGGCGGATCATCCTCGGTCTTGTGAAGCTCTCTGCACACCGGGTAATACTCATAAGCACCGCCATCAAGGTCGTTGCGGTTACGATCAAAACTGCGGTCTCCCGAAAAGAATAAGCATCCCCTGACAAATAATTGATAAATGCCCGTAAAAAGACCGTATCCATACAGGCATACCCGACACCGCCCACTAAAAAGCTAAAAAAGATCCCATAGATCAGCAAAGCATCCTTTTTCCCTGCATAGCGTAAAAGATAAGCATAATTGCTTAAGATTCGAAAAACGGATATCTTTTCTTTTTTCGTTTCTTTCTTATTTATATCTTTCATCTTCAAGCTTTCTGTCCTCCCTCCGCTCTTTCCCCGTATCCCGGAGAATTTTTATCTGCTCCTTATCGCCTGATAACTGTTAAAAACAAACCATTCTTCAATGGCTGTCCTGATAATTTTTTGCCTGCATACGGAACATCTCAGCATATCTTCCGTTTTTCCGCATCAGTTCATCATGAGAACCATCCTCCACAATCGTGCCGTTTTCCAGAAACAGAATCCGGTCTGCAAGCCTCGCCGAAGACATCCTGTGCGAGATAAAAAATACCGTTTTCCCTTTCGAAGCCTCCATCATATTCTGATACATGTGATACTCTGAAATAGGATCCAAGGCACTCGATGGTTCGTCTAAAATTACAATCTCCGGATCCTTTGCAAACACTCTGGCAATCGCGATCTTTTGCGCCTCACCGCCAGAACAGACAAAACCATTTTCCTCAAACTCCTTTGTCAAATAGGTATCAATGCCGCTTGGCATCTTTTGAAGCACCTCGGCAAACTGTGCTTTTTTCAATGCTTCCGTAATCTTTTCCCTCTCCTTTTCAGACTCCGGTGTGCGCATCCAGACATTCTCACAAAGCGGCAGGGAAAAGATCTGAAAATCCTGAAACACCGTTCCGAAAAAATCATGATATGCCTCCGGCGGATAGCTCTTTATATTTTTTCCGCCCACATTGATCTTTCCCTCTGACAGCGGATAAAGCCCCATCAAAAGCTTCACAAAGGTCGTCTTTCCGGCACCGTTTTCGCCGACCAGTGCCACATGCTCTCCCTGCTTCACATGCAGATTTAAGTGGTCTAAAATCAGTCGCTCACTTCCTGCATAATGATACGAAACCGATTCAAACCGGATATCTCCGACCGGTAAAATATTTCCCGCATCCGCCCCCGCCTTTGCAGCAGACATATCATCTGTCCGTTTTTCTGTACTTTTCTCTACCGGTAACTCCTGCCCTTTCTCTTCAAAATCTTCTTCTTTTTCTTCCTCACATTCCATAAATTCTGTAATATACTGCATATACATACAGCGTTTACCTGACTGGGAAAAATTTTCAATCGCACCGTTTACCGAATTAACCACATAACCGACTGCCGCAATCATCGCAATATATGCTGCTACTGCCGTGCTTCCCGCAACCTTCAAACGATATGCTATATAAAGGTACGAGCCTAATGTAACCAGACCCACAAACAGCATTGTCTCCAAAATCCGGTACAGTCCGATTTTCCGGTAGTGGACACGATTTTTCTCATATCGTTCCGTATATCCCTCTTTATGGACACGAAACATCACCTTCGCCATCTGATACAAACGCAGTTCACTGGCATATTTCTTCTCATAAAAGACTCTCTTTGCATATTCCATCTTACGATTCCCGAAGGTCTCATCCTGCCTTGCCATGAATTCCTCCCTGCTCTCCCTAAGTCCCAGATAAAGGCTTCCAAGCACCGGTAAAATCGCAAAAAGAATCAGAACAACATCTACATTTGCCAGCATGAACACAGCCACCAGACCTCCACAGATATCCCCGATGCCAAGCGTTGCAAAAATCATTCCCCAGATTCCGCGAAGCATCTGCTGGTCCAAGGCCCGTGAAAATTTGTCATAAAACTTCGGATTCTCATACTGAGAAACCGGGATTTTCTTCGCTTTTTCAATAATTCCGGAAAAGATATAGCGATATACCTTCATTTCCGAAATCTTCAGACAATAACTGTGATATGCAGATGTCAGATGTATGATAATATGTATGATACAGAACACACTGACCATCCAAAACAGCTTTTCAAAATCCACTCCGTTTTGAATACATTCGTAGATAAATTTGATCAGGTAAATTGCTTTCAGCGCATTAAATATTCCCTCTGTTGTATTTTTATATATGGAAAACCAGACAAACCGTTTATCCGCCTGATAGATTAACCGGACTGCATTCTTTATCGCACCGAAAATTGATATTTTCTTTTCCTGTTCCATGACCTGTTCGCCCATTCCTTCCCTCCTTTCAAGCTTCATTCTCAAATTCAAATAATTCATCCATGGTTATCTCGAAATATTTTGCAATATCTACTAAAGAGTCAATATCCGGATTCGACTTACCATTCTCCCATTTGCTGATTGTCTGTGGTGTCACGGATAAAACACCTGCAAACTCCCTTTGTGACATATCGTTCTTTTTGCGTAAAAGACGAATTTTCTTACCAAGTTCACTTCCGCTCCGCATCTTCATCTCTCCTCTCATTGCATCATCTTTCAAGTCATTTGAACCGGATTCCTTTCTCTGCAACAATATACAAAAGAAAAAAGGCTCAGACATTGATCTTCCATGTCTGAACCTTCTTATAAAAATTTAAGAAAATCCACTGCTGCCAAACGGCTGCCCCGGAGTCCGTTCCGCTTCCTTTGGTTCCCGGGCAGTTTTTCATGTAAAGATAATGCAGATATTTTGTACTTTATGTTATAAAAAATTGCATCAAAAAAGCCTGCCATAATGCCAATATGGTAAATAGCATGCCATGGTCTTCGCATAGATATTCTCATGGTTTCTGCCTCCTTTCCATTTCTGCCGCTGCTGCTCTCAGTCGTTTCTCTTTCAAAGTCCCGGTCTTTCATACCGGACAGATAGTATTATAACCGATTCCCTGTTGTTTGTAAATCAATGTTTCGTTGAATTGTATACAAAGTGTTACCATTCACGCCCTAAAGATAGTTCAAAACAAAACAGCCGGAGCGTTTCTACTCCGGCTGCCCGTTCTCTTTTCTGTTTTTTAATCCCCCTCTGTCCCGCACATTCTCCTAAAAAATCCCCTCTCTCTGTTACGAATCACAGACACTTCATTCTCACTCATCCATCAAAAAGCTCTCCTCTAACTTATATGCCCGGAAAGTCATTGTCCCGTCCGCATTCAGCTCTACTGTCAAAAGCGGAAAATCCGGCAGCACAGGCAAAAAACTTTCCATCACTTCTTCTCCTACCTTATAATGCTCACGGACATTGATTGCATTGACTTCCCATGCATCTGCGCTGCCCTGTCTATACTCCCTCTTCCACTCATAGGAATAATAATAGTCCTTATCCGGCTTCAAGGTCTGTACAGAATCCGGTATCAGGGTTCCATGCTCCTTTAAATACTGTTCCCTCTCCCTCTTCGAAAGCTTGGTAAATTTCTTTCCGAAACGGGTTGATGCATTAAGATCACCATAACACCAACCCCAGTCATCAATGTCCCTGTGTTTCCGCCACCAATGCTTCAGGCATTTTTGCACTGATTCGAAGCCGTCACCAAAAGCCACGCCTTCGCTTCCTCGTCCCGCGAAAAAAATTGTCTGCATAAAGCTCATAAATTCTTTTGAATCCCCGTTCTTTATCGGTACCATATAAAGATTCGTTCATTCTCTCCTCTTCCCTCCCTTCACTATGGAAACAATCAAGAAGCAGATTTCGTCGAAAAAAATATATCAAAAAACACCTGAAGAAATGATATCTTCAGGTGCCGAATTTTCATGAAATAATATACCAAAATCATGCCAGCTGCGAATTATTATGCTTTCTCGGTGGATTAACCCTCCTAAACTTAACCGCCCGCTCCGGAGTAGTTTCCGGGCAATCCTCGTCAAAAGTAATCGGCATATTCCTCGCTCTTTCCAATTCTTCTAATTGTTCTTTTGTAAAGGCTAATTCTTCCATTTGACTTTTTGTCAAATTATTCGTATTTACCATAATATAATCCCCTTTCAAAATTCGTTGCCATTCTTGCAGAAATCAATCGAATCCGTTCTATGCTTTTTCCATTTTCTTCTTTCCTCAACCGTTCAGTATAAACTACAAATAATATATCATTTACTTTTCCAATCATTTGATCAATATTTCCAATCACCGAACTTTTCATATTTATAAGATTTCCCGCTGAAGTATCTCCAATAATATCATAACGGTCCTCTTCTGCACTGTTTTCTTCATCATAATATTCTATCCTGTCATAATCAAAAAATACACGAGCAGCATTTTCAAAAGAAATCCCATGCTTTTCAATATTTCTTTTGTTCTTTTCCCTATTATATTCAAAATACAGACCATTTAATTCAAATACAACTTCGTTCTGAACATCCATAACCAAGCATCACTCCTCATTAAGCCTACCTTATTTTTAACAAGGGACTTGATATACAAACAATTTCTTTCTATTAATTGCAGTATATAACCGAACCGCCAACCTGTCAATATTTTTCCGTTTCCAGACTATCGGAAATAATCTGCTGCACGATATGTTCATAATAATAATCTCTTGTGATAAAGCGTTCCATTTGTTCTAATAATACTGAAAACACCTGTGGTGTCAAAACATCATTGTCCAACGAAAAATGTTTTGTATTCCCAGTAACCTACACAGAGTTGAAATCTTCTGAACTCTTTTTCACACAAAAAGTGGAATATCATTTCTGTCAATAAATTTATCCTTTGTCTGTCTGACATTTCCTGTTTAAGATTTGCCTGAGTCACATATACAGATTTGTACAATCCTCTCCAAAAAGGAAAACCATGACTGCCGAAGCAGCCATGGCAATATATAAAACCTTTTAATATATAACATCTAACCATGATAAATACAATGTTTGGCAGTGTGCATGTTTTACTTTATCCGTTGTTTTAAATAATTTATACATTTTTTTAGCATATTTATATGTATTCCATTTCTTTTCATTAAAAGTCGTTTCCAAGAAATCATCCACTGGTTTTTTCGTATGATTTCCTACAAACTTCTTCCCAGTTATTTTTTTAAATGTTTTCTTCATCTCTGAATATTTGCTTTGAAAAAGAATATCATTTCCATATCTTTTGTATTTCTTAAACTCCTTTATTCCTCTAGGTGGAACAGCAGCAACTGCATCTCCCGGATTTACATAATTTTTTATATTTTTATATTTCTTTATTTTTTTGAAACATAAGGCGAAGCAAATGTATAAGTAAAAATATTCTTTTTTGAATATTTTCCTCCCTTAGACAGACGGGTTCCTAATAAATTTGCAACTGCTGCACCCCTACTATGACCGGTTATCCAAAACTTAACATCACTCCTAAATCTTGATTTGAATTTGTCCATATATATTGACACATTTTTATATAATTCCTTTTCCGATTTTTTAAAACCTTTATGTTCATTCCCGAAACCAACATTAAAATTACTGATCCACTCTCCTGTTTTACTACCTGTTCCTTTTATCCAAATTCCAACTATGGTATATTTTTCAGTATTTTTAAAACCTATTACATAATTTACATGATTGTTATCTGTTAATGTATATTCATAACTATTATATTCTACACAACTAAATCCAAGCTGTTTACTCATAAAACTCTTTGCATGATTTTCATGATAAGCAGTTGCAGCAGCTAACATAGACAATTTTGCAATTTTTCCCTGAATATCCTTTTTCGTCTTTGTTGCATCTTCAGAAAAATATGAATTTGAGTACTCAGTTTTAAAAGTAAAATTCTTGTCAAACGCTCCATCTTTATATTTTCCGGTCACAGTTTTTTCATCTAAAGATTCATTGTTACTATCAGATGCCGAATTGTTGTTAGTATTACTATTCGAACTACTGGATGTCTGACTATCATTTTCCCCATTCGAGGAAAAAGAACCATCATAATCCAATAGTTGTGGTGTAAATGCAAAGAAAATTCCCTTTTCAAGACCTATTGAACCACTTATATTGCTTCCCCACGAATAAATCTCTCCGCTTGTAAGCACAGCCGCCGTCTCTGCAGTTCCCGTATCAAACAATTTTACATTTTGAAGTATTTTAACCGGTCTTAATTCATTCGGTATCTTGTGAACTTCATATTCATTAACATTAGGTACTCCAATTTGTCCATCTCCATTTCTTCCCCAACAATACAAATCATTTTCATTTGTGAGTGCAGCGACATGATCCCATTCTACTGAAAAATCCTTTATATTCTCTATAATTTTTTGTGGACTTGTTTTCTTTTCAGTAGTTCCATCACCACATTGTCCATAATAATTATATCCCCATGTATAAAGATCACCGTTTGTACTTAATGCAACGCCAACATTATACCCATACCCTACTTTCACTATATTACTCATAATTCTAACCGGATTAACTCTGGTTTCTGAGGTACCATCACCTACATTGCCATTCCAATTTTCCCCCCAACAATAAAGCATTCCATCACCATTAATAGCAGCAACATTATATTGTCCTGCTGCTACATCTTTAACATTTTCTAAAATTTTTCTAGGAACTAATTGATCCTTTGCTGAATCATCTCCCGTTACGAGACTATCGAATCCATTTCCACCCCAACAATACAAATCCCCATTGCTTTTTATAGCTGCTGATATTGAGCCCTCACAATAAATTTTTACCACATCTGATAACACTTTTACCGGTTGTATAACCTCTTCCGTACTACCATTACCCACATTTCCATGAGAATTATAACCCCAAGCGTATACATCTCCCTCAATTGTCAATGCAAGTGTATTTCCACCTGATGTTCTTACATCTTTAACATTGCTCATAACAAATTCTTTTTTATTACTATAAATACCAACATTTGGTGCAGTGCTTCCCCAACAATATAAGTCACCATTTGTTTTTATAGCTGCAAATGCATTCATTCCACAAGCATCAAATTTTTCCACATCTTCCATTACTTTTATTGGTTTATATTGATCGCATTCCCATCCAGATTCATCTGTACCCTGCTGATAACCAAAACAATATAAGTCTCCATTTTCACATAAAATTCCACTACTTGAATCAAAGCATATTTGTTTTATTACATTTTTACTAGCCGATTTTGCACATACTTCCACATTCTTTTCATATAGAATAAATGTAGTTAGTATAGCCATTGCAGTAAATAAAGTGAAGATTTTTTTTAACCTCATATCAATATCCTACCTTTCTAGCATCATTAAATTTACACACAGTATAGTCTTATATTCTCTATTTGTCAAGTTTTTCCACTCTATTTGTGATATTTCAGTATGGGTAATAATATATTTTATTAATAGGCGGTGATATTATGAATGAGACTATGGGAAGCAGGATCAAAACTGCTCGAAAAAAAGAAGGACTAACACAACAGATATTAGCCGACAAAGTTTTCATCAGTGAAAGCTACATGGCTATGATCGAATCAGACAAAAGAAATCCCAGTACAGATGTAGTGACTCGGATTGCTGAAGCTTTGGGGATTAGTGCAGACTATTTACTCTTTGGGAAAATTCCACAAAACGAACTTACCTTATTTACAGAATGGCAGAAACTCATGGAAGGTCGCTCTCCGGAAGAGATTGCATCTGCACAGAAGATTGTGAAAACATTTTTTGAAACCATAGATACTTGCAAGAAATGAAAAATCTCACTCTATAAATATCGCTTCCCTTTTTGTACCCATATTCTCAATCTGGTCAAATAGTGGTTTGCAAGATAACTAACAGTCACAAACCTTTCTTTTTATAAAAATATATCAGACTATTTCTTTAGCATTAAAAAATGCCCTCTAAAGATAATCATTACCCTTAGAAGACATCTGTAATTATTCTAATTCGATATTATGCTTTCTCACCTATCGGTTTATTTCCCTGCAGGGATAGCCGCCTGTGCAGTCCACTACCTCTGATGTTGCATCTAAAGCTTTTTGATATGTGCTTGTCATATTCTACATTAAATTTCATACTTATTCAAAACCAATCTTATTATTAAAAAAATACTTCTAAAATCAAATGTTAAATTCTATTTTCCATAATGGAAATGTATAATCTTTTTCCAATCTGCCTTGTTATATAATATACGAAGCACATACACAATATCTTCTTGTTCATTGTACTTGAAAAAGATATTATAATTTTCGAAATACGACATTCTGATACCAAGGTTTTCTAAC